>JAQVFD010000161.1 GCA_028697435.1 Clostridiaceae bacterium | reverse complement strand
AGAAGAAGTTATTGTCTATACCCCAAGAAGGACCTGCTGCAAGAAGAATGAACAAAAGAAGCAAAAGCAGAAATCCGTTGTTATGGCAAAGACCTGCAAAAGGTGATACTGCTGTGTTTGGTAAGCAGCCGGCAGCTGCTATTGCAGGATTGACTGATCCATAGCTATTAGCCATAATTCCACCTCCTTTCAGAAATACAGGTTATATACCCTTTCTTCAATAACATTCTATGTACATGCATAAGAATTGACACAAACCTCAGCAAAAATATAATAAATATAATAAAATGTTGAAAAGCTTAAAATTACTTGATATTTCTTTAACAAACCTGTAAAATATAATTGTGAAATGATGAACAAAGTTTGCTTTTAGAAATTAGGTGATACAATGAGTGCAGAAGTAGAATGCGTCCAAAAAATGCTGGAGGATCACGGCATAACCCATACCCGCCAGAGGGAAGAAATTCTAAGCCTATTTATTATGGAATCTAAGCATTACAAGCCTGATGAGATTTTTAAGCTGCTTAGAGGCAAAGGAATAGGTATAGCTACGGTATACAGAACTCTGGAAATGCTAAGGGAATGCGGTTTAATAAAAGAGATCAGCGTAGGTAAAGATAGGTTTTACGAGTTGAAGAACCAGGAAAGCAAGCATATCTATGTACATTTTAAATGCAATAAATGCGGCAAGTTTTTTGATTATTATAATATTGAAGCTGTTCAGGAATACGTTTCGAATGTTGAAACGGTAGAAAAGGATATGAATGTTAAGGTTAACGATGTGAATATCAATCTTTATGGATTATGCAGCAAATGCAAGTGTTAGAGAACAACAGGCTTGAGGAATGAACTTACTCCTCAAGCTATTTTTTCCCCTCTGCAATAAGCAGATCCACCATTCTGCCGTAGCTTCGGACTCCGTCCTTTTGATTATTGGCTTTAAGATATGTGTCATTGATTCTGTCGGTGGTGCGCTCTACAGGTCCTTCATATCTTGCCCAGAATTCTTTTATCGACTTAAGGTCATGGCGGGCCCCTTCACTGTAGCTTTCCGCGAGCTTGATGAATGAATCTTTATCAGCATTGCGCAGGGCATTCATAGAGTGTGCCAACGCAAGCAATATGCCGGAATACTTGTAGTTGGCATCAGGGTGAGCACTGCAAGCCAGGTAGGAAATATAATTTGCCTCGTCTTCTCTGGAAAAACCTCTTTGATGAGCCATCTCATGAGATGCTGTAGAAGGCAGTGTTGATTCGGGTATTGCAATATTTACGTTGGCCTCTCCGGTAAAAGGAAAGTATACACCGCATATGCCCGTATAGTTCATCAGTTCCGACAGCAGGACAGGCTTAGGTTGACCATAGCTTCCCCCTAACTCGGGATATATACCGGAAATAGCTTCATAACCCTTGTAGCAGTTATTAAGTATATCACGGGAACTGCCGGGTATATCCACATTTCCTGACCGATCCACACTCACTGACGATCTTAGAATATTTGCCCTTTCTATCAAATCTCTGCACAGGTCTTCCAATTCATAGACCGAAGCCGGATGCACCTCCAGACCTGCAATATCTGCAAAAGGCATTCTATAATAATTCAGCCCCCAAGTGCCTATGAAGGTGAAAAATACGATGCTGATTATAGCAAGAATATTGATTAAGTATTCTATAAGGCGCTTGCTTATCAGGGATCTTACAGTATTAACAATTAAGGCAGCAGGAACAAGTATTACTATAAACTCGGCAACAGAAAAGGGCAGTATTCCAAAAGCCTTGGAGAGCATGCTTCCCAAAGGCGGATAAATTCCATTGGAATATACCCTTTCAACAAATGCCGGATTCCCGGAGGAGAAATAGACAAGTATTATTCCGATGGGGATAAGGAGAGCAAGTTTAAGTCGTTTCAGTATTTTTCTGTTCCTCATATAGAATCAAGCCTTTACAATATTTTCATAATGATAATTATAGCACAACAGAAAATTGCCGCGCAATTTTCTGTTGTGCTATAATATACACATATTATAGTTCTTCTATTTTGCGCAAACTACATTTATTATTGAATTCTGGAGGATGACCAAATGGAAAAAAGTTTTTCTTCCAAAGCTTTGGAAGTAAACCTTGCAAAAACGCGGGATACGGATATAGTTGTTCCCGAAGAACATAGATGGTTCGGGGAACTTTCCAAGTCATACTGGGGTATATATAAACGCACTCAGGAATTTATTAAAGAACTTAACCACCAATACATCAACTACCAGTATGTAATAGAGAATCTGCATAATATTAGCCTGACGGATCTGTGGTTTTATAATTCTCTGGAAGAATCGGAAAAAGCTCTTACAGTACTGGTTAATATATTCAAGACACTGATTGCGGCAAATCTTCAAGAAAGTCAAAGAGAGCTCCTTATTACAACTCTTATAAAGTTTATTGACCGCCTTGCGAAGCTGGGAGAATTTCCGGAAAGTATTATTCATCAGTGTTTGGACATTATTAAGGAAGACATGGAAAAACACGAGCTATTGTATATAAGAAATTCGGGATATTTCAAGACTTATTTAAATAAGATAGCAGAACTTCCCCAATACAATCAGGATGTATTGATATTGACTGAAAAATTGCTCTCAAAATGCATAGATTATTGGGAGGAAACCTCTAATGTTGAAAAATGGTTTCAAGAAAAGAAATCACTTTTCTATTCAGACAACAGTGAAAAGATTAAAGACATCGGCAAGCCTTTTTTTGAAGAGTTAAGGTCACAGCTAAAAAATGCTTCTGACTGGAACCGGCTGTGTGAGATGCTCTTTTTCAACGATATATCCAATTATTTTCGTAGCTTCAGTGAACAATTCGACACTTCTCTTGAAAAAATATATTATATATTTTACTTGATTCATCTGCCCGGCATGGTGCAGCTTAAGAATCATCTGCTTTATGATATGAACAGGCTCTTGAGGAATGTACTTAAGGAACTGGATGAAAATGAAACAATCACCTTTCTGACTAATATCAATGCATTATTTGAGGAATTGAAGGAACAGCATACGGGAACAGTACTGGAGTGCATACAGACCTTGGGCAAGGAAGTTATTGATACCGGAAACAAGAAGGTAATATCTTATTTCATCAAGGGACTGATAAAGTTTGGATTTGTATATCCCGGGAAGCTTACTGTAAACAGTGATTGGCAGATACAGGTGAACACAAATCATGTGAAAAACATCAGAGTTTGGCTGGAGCTTATTGAATATTCACCGGAAGACATGAAAGAACTGCTTTCGGCGCTAATAGTCAATCTTAAGTTAGGAGGAATTTTCATATCGGATACCGACCTTTTCCAGAGGGATGTCACTAAGCTTTTAAATTCCAATATTGAACCGGTATATAAACAAATGAAGCAGTTAGCAAGGATTTTTCCGGTATACTTCAGGGACATAGGGGCAGAAGGAAAGCTTAGAGAAGTGACAACCGCAGTTGATGAATTGTCAAGGAGAAAGGATAGGCTGATCCACTTTCTGAGGAAGCAGACCCATACAGAGAGCAACAATACTCATATAGAGCTTGCAAAGAAGATAATACAATACTGGTATGATGGAAACTCAGAGCCTTTAAGAGGGATAGTGCCGGAAGATGTTTTTGATCAACTGGACACAAAAAGCGAATGGTATATACATGTTCATAAAATACTTATGGAGTTATGCGAAAAAAAAGATGCAACACCCGAACAGCTTCTGCTTCTGGATGTGAATGAGCTTGAACAGTCTGTATCCACTATTGTTTCGGAAAGCAGCCGGGACAAAAGGAGAGTCATCTATTTATTGCAGCTTTACTCGCTTTTAACAGAAAAGTATTCTTTGGAATCGGAGAATATAATCTTAATGCTGAAGGGTTACAGATTTTTTAGCAATAAAGATATCGAAGGATTACAGCAGGGTTTGGATAGGAACGATATAGAAGCAGCCCTTAGCCAAGTCTATAAGCTGATGCGGCAATTGAAAAATATCATTGTTGATACAAATAAAAGCGAAGCTTTAGAGAATATATATTATAAACGTCATGTGGCAGTGGGAATACCTTCAATGTATGGTCAGTATATCGAACCTAAATTCGAAGCCTTAGGATTGATGTTCCGACTCGAAAAGGCTGCGGCAAAAATGATGGTGCAGCTTCTACAAAATATCAATTTTGAATATATATCAGCTAAGACCTTCAGGCATGTATATGATGTGTTGGGGCTGTTCAAAGAAGGGCTTGAACTGGACGGTATCTACAATCAGGGATTTGATTCAAACTTTGAAATGTTTAAGTACAGCCTTACCTCTCCGAGCTTTACATTGAATCAGTATATTAATATATTTCAGTTCATGGCACAAAATGTCAAGCAAATAATAAGTGATTACTTCCTTGATGTATACGATAGTTCTCTGAAAGCAGCTATACCGCAAATATTTGATATAAAGGGTTCTTTATCAGATCCCCAAAATAAGCAGCTTTATCATATAGAATCGGAGAAATTCTTCAGGGAGATATTGACATCGGCTTTTATGGTTCAGGATCTGGATAATTTCATAATAAATTTGATAAGTGCTTTAAGAAGTGTGGTTGACAATTATTCGGTTGATATTATAAAGAGTATGATGACATATGATCCTGACCTGACATTAAGCCCTCTGTATAAAGAGACGGTGGAAATGGATAATCCGGTATTTTTAGGGGCTAAAGCATACTTTCTTAAGAAATTGATATCTTACGATTTTCCGATACCTTATGGATTTGTTCTGACGACTGAAGTGTTCAGGCATAGGAAAATTACAACAGAGCATCCGTATATGGAACAGGAAATTGATCAGATGATACTTAATCACATATGGGAGATTGAGAAGATAACAAGGCAGCAATTTGGAAACCCCAAAAACCCCCTGCTGTTTTCCGTTCGTTCCGGGACGGCAATATCAATGCCGGGTGCCATGAGAACCTTTCTGAATGTGGGGATGAATGATGAAATTGCCGAAACCTTCAGCAAGAAGCCAAATTACGCATGGACGGCCTGGGATTGTTACAGGCGTTTCATTCAAAGCTGGGGTATGTCTTACGGAATTGAGAGAGATGTTTTTGACGAAGTGATATTAGAGCATAAAGCAAAGTTTGGTGTTGAGCAAAAAATACATTTTACATCCGAGCAAATGAAAGATATTGCTTATGCTTATAAGAAGGTACTTGATGATTACGGAATTCATATAGAAAAGGATCCCTTTAAACAACTGAAGCAAGCAATACTAAATGTTATTGATTCATGGTCCTCCGACAGGGCGGTATATTATAGGGAACATCTTCAAATAGCAGGGGAATGGGGTACGGCAGTAATAGTTCAGAAAATGGTCCTCGGCAACTTGTCAGAGCGCTCCGGAACCGGTGTAGTATTTACAACCAGTCCCCTTAAGACCAGATCAGGTATAAATCT
>JAQVFD010000160.1 GCA_028697435.1 Clostridiaceae bacterium | reverse complement strand
TTCCTGCTCCGTTTGCCCCGATAAGCGTAACGATTTCTCCTTCTTCAACATTGAAGGAAATACCCTTTACCGCCTTTATTGCTCCATAAGAAACATGAAGATCTTTGACTTCTAACATTCTACATGTCCTCCTCCCAAGTAAGCCTCGATAACTCTCGGATTCCTCTGTATCTCCGCCGGAATTCCTTCGGCTATTGTATGCCCAAAATCCAGCACCTTTATCCTGTCGGCAATGTTCATAACTACATTCATATGATGCTCAATCAAAAGTACTGTTAATTTAAATCTTTCTTTAATCTCCTTAATCAAGGATATCAAATCATCTATCTCATTAGGATTCATTCCCGCTGCCGGTTCATCCAGAAGCAAAATTTTCGGATTTGTCGCTAATGCTCTTGCTATTTCCAATCTCCGCTGCTCCCCGTAAGGGAGATTCTTTGCCAGGAAATCAGCTTTCCCATCGAGATTGAGTATCTTTAACAGTTCTAAAGATTTCAATTCCAGATTATCTTCAACAGTATTGAAATTACGGGTTCTAAAAAGAGCTTCCCCTAAACCGTATTTTACCTGTAGAGTAAAAGCGATTTTTATGTTATCAAGTACAGTAGCATTATTAAACAGCCTTATATTCTGAAATGTTCTGGCAATCCCTCTTGCGGTATAATCATGAGGTTTCAATCCTACCAAACTGTTACCCTCAAAAAGAATGTTCCCTTCTGTCGGTTTATATAATCCTGTAAGCATATTAAATACTGTCGTCTTACCTGCTCCATTTGGTCCAATTATTGCTACCAGCTCCCTGTCTTCCAAGGAAAGATTAAAATCACTTACTGCTTTTAGGCCGCCAAATTGTATGGAGAGGTTTTTTACATCAAGTAGAGCCATAAATGTTTACCTCCTATTTACTTCAAACTAAACTCTTGCTTTACTTCAGTTTGTAATTTCCGCACCTTTGTTCCCGGCGATAACGGTTCTTTTCTTTGGCTTAAGCCATTTGAATTCCTTTCCGCCGTAAAGACCTTCAGGTCTCTTCAACATCAGCATAACAAGAACCAATGAGTAAATTACTATACGCCAGTTTGCCATGAATCTCAGCATCTCAGGCACTATTGTAAGTACTAATCCGCTCACTATTGAACCGCTTATGCTGCCTGCTCCTCCTGCATAAAGGAATACAAGGTAATCATTGGACTTTAAGAAGCTGAAAGTATCAGGCTGAAGGAACATAAGAAGGTGCCCGAACAGCCCTCCGGCAACACCGGCCATAAATGCAGCAAATGTAAATGACAAAACTTTATATTTGGTAGTATCTATTCCCATGGTTTCGGAAGCGACTTCATTCTCTCTAATTGAAATACAAGCTCTTCCAAAGGATGAATTTACAAAGTTTCTTGCTCCGTAGATTGCCAGGAATGTGAATAAAAACACCCAAAATAAATTGGTATATCTCGGAATGCCCGCCAACCCTCTGGGACCTCCTACATAATCTATAAGTCTTATTGAAGCTCTAACAACTTCTCCAAAGGACAGAGTAACTATTGCAAGATAATCTCCTTTTAATCTTAGCGTAGGCAAACCTATTAAGAAACCGATTATGCTTGCTGCCAATCCGCCCATCATCAATGAAAAAATGAACATGGGTATCTGTGCATATGCCGGCCAGCTTGATGTGTTAAAAAGAATGGTGGTAAATAGGGCAGACGCGTATCCGCCAATTGCCATAAACCCGGCCTGGCCTATTGAAAACTGCCCGGTGAATCCGTTTACTATATTTAAGCTTACAGTCATTATAGTGTTAATTCCGGCAAGCATTATAATCTGCAGCAAATAAGAATTTAATAACCCTAACTTGTTTAGTACAGTAATGATTATATAAAGCAAAACTATGATTATATATACTTTCTTGTCTTTTAAGTAATTCATATATGCCACCTACACTTTCTCTATGGTGAACTTGCCCATAATTCCTGCAGGTTTGAACAGCAGTATGAAAATAAGTATTACAAAGCCTGCCCCATAACCCAAATCGGAATTTACTGCAGTCGCCAAAACTTCAGCTACCCCCATAATAAACCCGCCAAGCATTGCTCCTCTAATATCACCGATTCCGCCTAATACCGCTGCAACAAAGGCCTTTGTCCCAAGCCATATTCCCATATATACATCTATCATAGGATATATGCTTGCATAAAAAACACCGCCTGCGGCAGCTAACGCCGCACCTATAAAGAAGGTGACTGAAATTGTATTGTTTACATTGATACCCATAAGAGCAGCAGCATCTTTATCAAACTGCACAGCTCTCATCTGACTGCCGACTTTTGTCTTCGTAGTAATGTAGTGCAGTCCGATCATCAAAATAATAGATAAGGTTATCATTAAAATCTGAACACTATTTGTCCCAACACCACCAATATTAAAATTATTCATAGGAAACAGTGCCGGAAACGGTCTTGGTTGAGGTCCTACAAAAGGTAAAGCTCTTGGAAAGTTCTCCAAAAACATCGAAACACCTATTGCAGTAATAAGTGCAGAGAGTCTCGGTTTTTTCCTTAACGGTTTATATGCAATCCTCTCAGTTGTTACACCTAAGAGTCCGGTAAGTATCATCCCTATAATAATTATCAGCGCTACAACAGGATAGGATAATGTACCGCCGCCCATTGCTTTTGCGAGAAAATATACGAGAAATGCACCTACCATGAGGAAATCGCCATGGGCAAAGTTTATGAGTCCTATAATCCCATATACCATTGTATATCCAAGTGCTATCAGGGCATAAATACTTCCTAGCTGCAAACCGTACATAATTAATTGAAGTATCGTAGTCAAATATATCTCCCCTTTAGATAATCTGATTTTTATATCAGAATCGGTAGCAAGGATTCCTTACTACCGATTCCTTCTGCTGATATTCTTCTAGTTTGGATTTACTGTTGTTACATAATCAGGTGTACCATTTTTATAAACGTTGATAACAGCACCCTTAACAGGGTTTCTTGTTTCGTCAAATGTAATTGTTCCGGAAGGTACCGGGAAATTGGTTATTTTAGCCATAGCATCCCTTACACCCTGTCCGTTTAAAGTTTCAGCATTTTTTACGCCTTCTAATACCACCAATGCGGCTTCATATGCCAAAACTGCGTTGGAGTTAGGATTTACACCATATTTATCTTTATATCTTTTTACAAAGTCCTGGCAAACCGGGTTCGGGTCAACAGGTGAGAATGCTGCATCATATGCTGCGCCTTCAACTATATCAAATCCGGCAATGTTAGGTACGTCCGGGCTGTCCCATGAGTCTCCGCCTAAGAACTTTGCTTCTATGCCCATCTGTCTTGCCTGCTTCATTTGAAGCGGAACTTCGCCAAACTGGTTAGGCATGAACAGTACTTCAGGATTTGCTGCCTTTATTTTTGTAAGCTGTGCATTAAAATCTTTTACGTCTGCACCGCCATAAGCCTGAGTTTCAACTATCGTGCCACCTTTTGCTTCGAAGGCTTTTATGAAGTTTTCCATAAGCCCTTTGCTGTAGTCGTCAGCATTGTTGTACAATATAGCAGCTTTTGTTGCTTTCAAATTATCTGCCGCATACTGTGCCATAACTTTCCCCTGGAATGGATCTATAAAGCATGCACGGAAAACAAAATCTCCGATTTGTGTAACCTTTTCATTTGTTGTGAAGGTACCTATAGCAGGAACCTTTGAAGCTTGGGCAATAGGTCCGCCTGCAAGTATGCACTTACTCATATCCGGGCCTACTATTGCAATAACTTTATCCTGATCGATAAGCTTTCTGTATGCATTGGCTGTTGTTTCAGGTTTTGCTTCATTATCTTCGTATATAAACTCAACAGGCATTTTCTTGCCTTTAACGTCGAGTCCACCCTCTGCTTTAAGCTGGTCAACAATAAGTTCTATACCGTTTCTCATGTATTCGCCGGCTATAGCTGATTGACCGGATACAGGTAAGGTAACACCTATTTTAATTGTTTCCGGTGCAGCTCCTGAACCTGTGCCTGTGCTGGCACAACCAAATAGTGACACTGTCATGATAAGAACCAACAAAATACTTACTAATTTTTTCAAAGTTTCTTCCTCCCTTTGCAAAATAGTTTTAATTAAAGATTTTATTGATACTGCATATTGAAGACCGTCTACCTCCCCCTTTCAAATGCATTGGTTCCCTAATTTGACATAATAGGGAATAAAATAAAAAGATTTACTGATTTTTTTGTCCGAATATATATTTTGATGTGCCTTTTCATAGATTGATATACATTTTCTATTTTTTTATTTTTGTAAAAATTTTTTAATAAATAAATTAATGAATATTATGTATATATTTCAAGATATTCCTTAAATTCAATATATCTTTGATTATTTCACATTGTGAAATAATATTTCATATATTTATATATTACACTTGTTTAGCGAAAACTGCAAGGAGAAATTTTTGCCGATGCAAATTAAAAACATAAAAAAGCAGATTCTTCCGAATCTGCCTCTAAGAAAGCGCAATATTACTATCTTGCGCTATTAATTTCATATATAAACTTCCTTGCCAATTCTTCAATCGCTTTATAATCCCCCTTGGACAACAGGTCTTTTCTAATAAGACTCCCGCCTACACCAACTGCAATTGAGCCTGCTTTAATGAATTCTCCCGCGTTGCCGACATCTACCCCTCCTACAGGCATCATTTCTATTTTGTCATAGGGTCCTCTTAAGTCTTTTATGTATTTCGGCCCTACCGTAGAAACCGGAAATATCTTTATTATATCCGCACCCAATTCATGACACTTTAATATTTCTGTTGCTGTAAAAGCACCGGGAACCATAACCTTTTCGCAGCCCTTAACTATTGATATGACTTCAGCATCTGCATTAGGCGCTAATACAAACTCCGCGCCGCATTCAACGGCCTTTAAGGCAATTGTTCTATTAATAACTGTACCTGCGCCAACAATTATGTCATCTTTAAATCTGTCAAGCAGAGACTTGATAATTATGTCAGCTCCATGAGTGTTAAATGTCACTTCAATCGCTTTGACTCCGGCATTGCATAAGGCTTCAACGGTATGCAGTGCTTCCTCCTTTTCAATGCCTCTCATTATTGCAACTATACCTGTATTTTTAATTAAATTGAATACTTCCCTGCTGTTCATTTATTCACCCTCCGTTATCAGTCCCCTTACTTTTGCTGCCGCAATGCATCCAAGTCCTGCCATATCCTCCATCAGTTCATCATCTACTATATGTACTTTTCCGGTAAAATAATCATCCCTTTTTATCAGTATTTCAAAGGCTCGCTTCAAAACCTTGCCGCCCCCGATTATTACTGCCTGATCCGGGCTTACTACTATAGCACTACTGTTCTTGATCGCAAACAAGTCCGTTTCCAGCACTGCTCCCAGCAAAAAGTTAGCTTTGTCATTTACTGAATATGAAGTAAATTGATCAAG
>JAQVFD010000159.1 GCA_028697435.1 Clostridiaceae bacterium | reverse complement strand
TGTTTGCCCTAACTCAAAAGAATTCTGACTGTTCTCAGCGCAGTTACCTACGCTTCAAACTTTCATTTGGTTATCTTATTTACACTGTTTAGTTTTCAAGGATCATCCGGATTGCCATAACCTTCGCATTTCGTCGTCAGTCTGCGTCTTCATGTGCTCACGTACCGTAAGTACGCTCCGCGCACTCAGACTTGTCTTCCTAGAACTGCTCGCTTCTTGCAATCCTCGCTTCATTCAATCCTAATACTTTGCATATGGAAGATCTTTCGATTCTTCTCATATCTTGCCGCCGTATCAACCGGCGACGTTTATTATCTTATCACACAGCTTTTCTGTTGTCAATAAGGTATTTCATGGTTGACCTGGTAATTCGCCGCTATAAATATAATATATATTTGAACATCATCCAAAAATGACAGAAGCTGCCATATAGTACAAAAATGTGGAATACTTCATGAAATCCAAATACCTTTGATTTTAGCCTGGGCCATTTAGTACCGTAAATAATTGCGCCTACTGTGTATAATAAGCCTCCGGCAATAAGCCAAAGCATTGCGGCCATCGGCATCGTTCTTACAAGAGGTATAAATGCAATCACTATAAGCCAACCCATTAAGAGATAGAAAAAGGTATACAGCCATCTTGGCGCATTGAACCATAATACTTTTAATATAACGCCAACCATTGCAATACTCCAAATACTGATAAGAAGACTCCAGCCCCAGCCTCCTCTCAATGGAATCAGGCATACCGGCGTATATGTCCCTGCTATAAGAACATAAATCATCATATGATCTATCTTTCTTAGTATTCTCGTACCTTTTTCAGATACAACAAGCAAATGATATATGGAACTTGCCGTGTATAAAAGTATAAGACTTGCTCCGAAGATTGAAAAAGATACAATATGCCATACCGTACCATTCTCCGAAGCATAGCGCACTAATAAGCAAAGACCTGCAATTGAAAGCAGTGCCCCTGCGAGGTGCGAGAAACCGCTGAATGGATCTTTCACTTTTATTCCCATATTCTCTCCTTTTTGCTAATCCCTTTCCTCAAGTAGTATTTATTACTATGTATTGTCATATCAATATTATATATTAGAGTTATTATATATTCAATAAATATTTTTATTCATACATATCTTTTGTCTCGTTATTTATTAAGGACATGTATGGTATACTATATAGAAAGATTGCCTGTGTAAAACTCATAGTAAGGAGATGTTTATATGGATTTTGATGAAAGTACCCTTTTCAATATAATGGAGGAGATTTCTCATAGAAAAGATATTAAAATTTCTGATATCCCTGATATTGAACTTTACATGGATCAAGTCACTACATTTATTGACAATAAATTAGGCTACAATAAAAGAGTTTTAAAGGATAAGATTCTGACCAAAACCATGATAAATAACTATACCAAATCAAAAATCCTTCTTCCGTCTAAGAATAAAAGATACAACAAACAGCATATGATACTTCTCATACTTATATATTATTTGAAGCAAATCCTATCAATCAATGATATAAATTTATTGTTTGCTCCTATGTTTAAAAATATTACTTCATCTGCCAATGGCGCAGACTATCTTGAGAACTTATACAATGCCTTTATTGAAGTGAAAGAGAATGGTGCAGATGATCTGCAGAAAATTCTTTCCCAAAAATTTGATCTCATTGAAGAAAAAACCGAAAAACTTCCTCTTGAATCAAAAGAAATCTCGAAAATTTTGCTTACTGTTCTCACACTGGTGGCAACAGCAGCCATCCAGAAAAGAATTGCCGAAAAGATAATTGACGACTATTTGATAAAATAAGCGGCTCACGCCGCTTATTTTGTTACATGTTCATGGTTCCTCACATGATCCATACAATATTCGTAATCCCCTTCACATTGAGGACAATATCTGAAATCCATTTTAGGATCGTCCTTTTCAGTCTTTCCGCAGATTGTACATTTGTGAATTGTAAAATCCCTCGGAATCTCAGTTTGAAATCGCCTCCTGTTATTGTATGCCTGTCTTCCACTCTTCGTCCTTGCAACAATATCCTTTCCGAAGAACAGAAAGTAGTTCATTATAGAAACTGTTGCTATTAATTTTGCTGGCATGTCGCCAACCAGGACCGTATAGATTATAAAGGCCCAATTCAGCATCGCAAGATATTTCATTTTAACCGGTATAATAAAAAATAGAAGCAGTTCAAAATCAGGATATATTTTCGCAAATGCCAAGAATAATGATAAGTTCAGATATAGGGCTGTGGCTCCATATCCTGTTATAAATGCCGCAATAGTAGTACCTATCATGCCTGTAAAATAAAAGATGTTGAACTTGAAGCTTCCCCATTCGTGTTCAAGTGCGCTTCCCACCATATAATAAAAATATAGTGTGAATAAAATCCAAATTATTGAAGTATTAGGCGGTATAAATATATAAGTAACAAGCCTCCATACCTCTCCTCTCAATACAAGTTCAGGTATAAGCATCAACTTGCTTATAACAAACCCGCTCCTGTCGGAATATGATAATGCATATACAATACCCGTTATAAAAACGATATATGACATTAGATTCTTAATCGCAAATCTGCCTATTTTTTTCTCAAGTTTATCAAGCCACTTCAATGTATTTCCCCCTATCTCATGAATGTAAATCAAAGAAAAAGCCTTATTATCAAATAATCGCTGTAATGCTCAAAGCCAAGAGCTTTGTATGCATTTAGGGCTGAAGTATTCTGTTTATTTACAATTAGTGTCGGAAACTTTCCCCTTCCTATTATCCTCTCGCAAAGCTCAGATACCACTGCCTTAGCATAACCTTTTCCTCTTTCCTCTTCAAGAGTATATACTGCTCCTATTTGATTTGTATTATAGGTGAAGGTTTGCACACAGGCTTGAGCCACTAATTTATTATCTACGGATAATACCGTGAAATCTTCCTCCTCATTTTTTTGAGATAATAGAAGTCTCGTACCCTCCGCAGTCCGCTCTGCCCCAAAACCCCGCCAATATGCTTTTCTCACAAAACTTATGATGTTTGTATCGTCTCCCGATGCATCTATGAATATAGCCCCTTCAAGCTTAAAGGGCCTATAGTCTCTGTTAATTTGATAACTGCATTCTTCATACTCCTTCAATTTCTTGCAGTCCTTTATAGCTTCAAAAAGGGGCTTTACGATTTGTTCTTTTCCTATAAGCACATTGAATCTGCCCATTTCCATGAGTTTAGAAAAGTATGGTATGGCCCCTGCAGACTCATAGTGTGGTATGCAGGTTCCCATATTGTAAAATACCAAGATGCCCTTTAAGCTATTTTCTTCAAAATATCCTAAATAATCACCGCAGCGCAGCATATCTCTTCTGTTGTCTATACCACATTGCAGAACATTTCCGAAAATAAAAGCTATTTCATCTTCATTCCTGCTCACATATTCTAATACTATAGCCCTATCCCATTCATTCAAAGGTCTTATCAATACACGTCACCCCTATAAGTCCCTCTAGTGCCTGAACTTTTATGTTTCATATAAAAGTTTTGCACTTTCATGACAGTATCCCTATATTTGCATCATTTCTTTTGCTGCAAATATTACGGGTTTTGTCACTAATATTCAAGTTCCAGATATCTTCTATATTTACTGTCGTCGGTATCTTTATCTCCGGAACAATAAAACTCTAAACTTCCTTTACTGCCGCAACCCAACTTTCTGTTCTCAAGTAATGTCATTAAGCGGTTCACCGTCCCAATATTCCCGTCTATTATTTCGACCCCTTGGGGAAGTATCTTCATGAAGTGCTTTCTATAAAAAATAAAATGGGTGCAGCCAAGAACGACAGCGCTATATTCTCTCAGGTCATACTTGGCAAACTCATCCAACAAATATCGTATTATCATATCTTCATCAAATATGAACTTCTCAGCAAACTCTACCATTACCGGAAGTGCATGCAAATCAACTGTCTGCTCAGAATCCAGCTTAACAACCAAATCGTGCAGCTTCTTTTCACTTACTGTAATTGGTGTTGCAAGCACAAGTATCCTTCTATGATCGACCTTTTCTAACGCAGGCTTTACCGCAGGCTCCATGCCGATAATGGGAAAGCTGTACCTCTTTCTTAAGTCATTTATGGCAATGCTGGTAGCTGTATTGCAAGCCACAACCAATGCCTTTACTCCCTTACCTGCGAAAAAATCCGCAGCATCAAAAATATACCTTCGGACTTCATCCTTTGGTTTTGTCCCATAGGGAACATGTTTAGTATCGGCATAGTATAAGAAATCTTCATTAGGCAGCAGCTTTACCGCTTCCTTCAATACTGTCAGCCCTCCTATGCCGGAATCAAAAATACCGATACTCATATATCTCTCCCCAAACCTTGTAGAATATATCTGCACACTATATTATATGCATTAAGGCAAATTATTTACAACTTTCATAATACCTTTCCAATGTATTCTAAGTCAATATGCTTCTCAGGAGCAGAACCCCTCCGCTTACAATCAGAAGGTAAATAGTCGCTTTTCTCACCGTTTCTTCCTTAAGCCCCATATCCACCTTTGTACCTATATACATACCCAAGACTACTGACGGCATTATAAAAAGAGTGAACTTCACAATCTCTATCGTCATGATTCCTGCTGCGGAGTACCAAAAAAGTCTGAATATATTATCAACCAAAAAAAGGCTGCATATATTCCCTCGAAACTGACTCCGGTCCTCACTGGTTCTGCTTATGTACGCTACAAGGATAGCACTGATTCCATACATTCCGGCTAATACTCCCGATACCAATCCCACTGCTGCAAGCATCATCTTGTTTGGTTTAGCTGAACCCTGTTTTTGTGGCTTTCGGTACAACATCTCAATACCAAGTGCCATAATAACGACACCTAGTATTGATTTCAGCAGTATGTCGTTCCCTGCTTTCAGAAACATTATCCCCGGTACCACTCCGGCAAGCAGCATTATCGACAAAGGTACCACCGTTTTCAAATTAATGCTCTTCCTGTTTTTCCATACAAGATATAAATTGGTAGGTATGCTAATAAGTAAGTCAACCGGTGTTGTGAATTTGTTTGATACAACAAAGGAAAACAAAGGTGCTATGACAAGTGTACTTCCAAATCCCGTAATACCTTTTACAAAAAATGCTGCAAATACTACTGCAAATAAATATATCTTTTCAATCAATTGCGGCTCCTTACAAGCTTATACAGCTTCTCACACAAATCCATAAATTCTCCACCTCCGCTGATGATATGTGACTCTTCACTTAATTATATATAACTATACACAGTAATAGCAAGTTATACCTTGTGAAAGAGGACTATCATTACATAGCGTAAAGTTACTGTAGGGTTTTAATGGTAAAATTAACCATTTTAATGGAAAAGAAGATGACATCCTGTTAAAATATTAATTGCGAAAAAAATATTTAACGAAAGGATGATCATCTTCTATG
>JAQVFD010000158.1:1050-5497 GCA_028697435.1 Clostridiaceae bacterium | reverse complement strand
CAGCTATATTGAGCAGCTTATGGAAAGTCTGCCCCCCGGGTTTAAGCCTAAAGGCGAATTCTATATTTTTGTGGATGAGTGCCACAGAACACAATCAGGAAAACTCCATAAAGCAATGAGTACAATCCTGCCCGATGCGATATTCGTTGGATTTACAGGAACGCCTTTACTTAGCCGAAAGGAAATGGCAAGACGAGGGATTAAAAGCAGCATAGAGGTTTTCGGTACATACATTCACACCTACAAGTATCCGGAAGCGGTAGCAGATAAGGTTGTCCTCGATTTGCGCTATGAAGCAAGGGATATTCCGCAGGAAGTTGTATCCCAGGACAAGATAGACCTTTGGTTTGAAACCAAAACAAAAGGGCTCACCGAGCTTGCCAAAGCAAGATTGAAAAAACGTTGGGGTACATTAAAGGAAGTATATAGTTCTGAAGCAAGGTTATCCAAGATTGTTTCAGATATCATTTTTGATATGGAAATTAAGGACAGACTGAGTAATGACCGCGGTAATGCCATATTGGTAGCGTCAAGTATATATGAGGCATGTAAATATTATAAACTGTTCATCGACAATGGTTTTACCAAATGTGCAATTGTCACTTCCTATACTGCCGATATTTCTGAAATCAAAGGAGAGGCCACGGGAGAGTCAAGAGATACAGAGAACCGTTTCAAATATTCAGTTTATCAGAAAATGTTAAATGGAAAGGATGTAGAATCCTTTGAAAAAGAAGTCAAGGAACGCTTTGTCAAAGAACCTGGCCAGATGAAGCTGTTGATTGTTGTGGATAAGCTTCTTACAGGTTTTGATGCGCCCAGTGCCACTTACTTATATATTGACAAATCCATGCGTGATCATGGATTATTCCAAGCTATTTGCCGGGTTAACCGACTTGATGGTGAAGACAAGGAATATGGATATATTATTGACTATATGGACCTTTTTAAGAGCTTGGAAAAAGCAGTTGCTGATTACACATCTGAAGCTTTTGATGGTTTTGAAGCATCGGATGTGACAGGATTGCTCAAAAACCGTGTACAGGAAGCGAAGAAACATCTGGAAGAGCTTCTCGAAAGCCTGAGAGCACTGTGTGAACCGGTAAAAATGCCGCGGACCACACTGGAATATATCAGGTATTTTTGCTTTGAACATGATGGAGATGTGGAAGAACTTGAGGAAAATGAGCCGAAACGGTTATCACTATACAAATTTACGGCTTCACTGCTCAGGGCATTTGCCGATATAGTAGGTGATTTAGAAGAGTTTGACTACACTCAAAAACAAATTGAGGATATCAAAAAAGAAGTGGCTTATTTCCAGAGAGTCAGGGATGAGATAAAACTGGCAAGCAATGATTATATTGACCTGAAAAAATACGAAGCCGATATGCGTCACCTGATTGATAATTATATCAGCGCCGGTGAAAGTGAAAAGCTATCAGCCTTTGATGATATGACCCTTATTGAATTAATTATTGAGCGCGGAGTCGATTTTGTTGACGAAATGCCGGAAGGAATCAGAAAAGATAAGGAAGCTGCCGCTGAGGTTATTGAGAACAATGTCCGCAGAAAGATTATTGAAAAAAGAAGTACGAATCCTCTTTACTACGAAAAGATGTCAGAACTGTTAATGAAAATAATTGAAGAACGGAAAAACCAAAAGGCTGATTATAAAAAGTATCTGGAGATGATTGTTGAGCTTACCAGAAAGGTAGAAAAACCGGAAGAGTATTCAGGATATCCTGACAGAATCAAAAAATCTCCGGCACTTCGTGCTTTCTATGATAATGTTTCCAAGGATGAAGAACTCGTTTTAGAGCTTCATGAAAAAATCATGTCTATTAAACCGGATAAATGGCTGGGAGATAAGGCTAAAGAGAAAGTAATCCAGCGTGGTATTTATGAAGTCACTAATGATGATGATGCAGTGGATAAAGTTTTTAATATAGTGAAGGAACAAAGAGAATATTATGGCAAATAGAATTGTGGTCTCTAATATTGATATAGAAATTCAGAAAAAGAAAATTAAGAATATGCATTTATCGGTACTGCCACCTGATGGAAAGGTACGGATATCAGCACCTGTAAACACTAAAGATGAGGCAATTAAGCTTTTTGCTATTTCTAAAATCGGCTGGATCAAAAGGCAAATCGATAAATTTGTGAACCAGCAACGGCAAACAAAACGAGATTATGTTTCCGGCGAAAGTCACTATGTCTGGGGAAGACGATATAGAATGGAAATAGGACATGACAATAGAAACAATATAGAGATTAAAAGCAATAAACTCATTTTGACTGTCCGGGAATCCAGCACAACACAGCAAAGAGAGAAGGTTATGATAGAGTGGTACCGTGAGCAGCTTAAGAAAAAGCTTCCCGAGCTGGTTGGAAAATGGGAAGGCATCATTGGTGTACAGGCTGAATCTATCAGGATAAAAAACATGTTGACCCGATGGGGAACATGCAATATAAAGGATAAACGCATTTGGATCAATTTGCAGCTTGCCAAGAAACCGATAGAATGCCTTGAATATGTAGTAGTACATGAATTGGTGCATTTATTGGAAAAAGGTCACAATTCAACTTTTATAGAATATATGGATAAGTATCTTCCGGATTGGCGTGTAAAAAAAGATTTACTTAATAGCTTTATATTGGATAGATATTTGGAAGAATGATGATTTCGGGATTATTTTTGAAAGCAGGTGATGGAGTATCGATAACAACATACATATAGAAAAAGGATAAATATACCCTTTATAAAACTAATGATTTCCATTAGTTTTTTATTTTTTATAACCCATATCAATAAGTGTGCTTATGTCAAAGATTACTCATATTGAGATGCTGTCGTTTCATATACCATACACCTTCCTGAATATAATGTAGGGGGGGTCGATATTGTATATGCTTACAGGCAGGCAGCTTTATTTACTAAGGATAAAAGATACGGATATATCAGACTCACAGCTATCTGAAATGCTTGGGATAAGCATTAACGACATTTTGATATATGAATACGGAATTAAGGAAATACCTGCAGAAATATATGAAAAATGGAAAAGTATCCTATTTGACTGATATGGGAGTAATGTTAATGAAGTGTGTTGCATACTGCAGGGTTTCGAAAGATACAGATGACCAGTTGAATTCTTTGGAAAATCAAATTAAACACTATACGGAGCTGTCTCAAAAGGAAGGCTGCCAAGGAGCCGAAGTCGGAATGTATTATGCCAAAGAGGGGAAAAAAGATATAATTGAATATATCCCTTCGATATTTGCAGATGAAGGCATTTCAGGAACCAAGCTAAAGAATAGGGGCGCATTCAAGTATATGCTTGAGTGTGCTTATAGAAAAGAGTTCGATGTAATATTAGTTAAAAATGTCCAAAGATGGGCCAGAAATGTTACCGATGGCTCCGGTATTCTGAAAAAACTCAAGGTTATGGGTATAAAAGTAATATTTGAGGATGGAAATCTGAACAACTTCGATCATGAAATGGTTATAAATATGTTTTTTTCCGTTGCGCAAGAGGAAAGCAGGGCAAAGGGTGCAGCAGTCCAGTTTGGTATAAAAAAAGCGCAGGAGGCCGGAAAATTTACGGCAACTGCACCTTATGGATATAAAAAGGAAAAGGGATATTTAAAAGCCATACCTGAGAGGCTGGAAGTAGTTTCAAATATTTATAATTGGTATCTGGACGGCAAGGGGATAACCAGGATAGTAAAAGATCTCAATGCTTCCAATGTGCCGACACAAAAGGGAAAAAAGTGGTCAAAAACTCAGATATACAATATATTATCCAATCCCATTTATATAGGGCAGCAAATAACCCACAGAGTTAAGAACACGGATGTAAATATTGACGAAGTAGAAGAAGAGATTAATGATATTAAGTATAAATTCAAACAGCAAAAGCCGGTGGATGAAAACGAGTGGATAAGAACATATAGAGAAGACTTAAGGGCAATAAGTGACGAAGTCTTTGAAAAGACTCAGGAAGAGCTCCAGAGAAGAAAGGATCTGCTGGGGCGTAATTGCAGACCAAGCACCAAACACATTTTTAGTAATTTACTTGTTTGCAGGAACTGTGGAAAAACGATGAGAAGGAAAAAACTGTGGGGTTGGAAACGAAAAGATGGTACTCGTGATTTTGGTATTGAATGGTGTTGTGTAAACCATGATTTGTTTCATAATGACATATGCCAATTTAGAAACTCATGGCGTGAAGAGAAACTGATTGAAAGAGTTAAGGGGGAGATTGAAAAGTTAAGAAACAACAGGGATATTCTGGATAACGTATTTTCAGATTATATAAGCTCCTTCTACAGCAATGAAGAGGTGCCTGAGAAGATAATGGGGATTCAAAGGAAATTAGCGGAGGCAAAGGCGGAAATATCTGCAAATTTAAAATTGTATTCAAAAAATATCATCAACGAA
>JAQVFD010000158.1:0-1040 GCA_028697435.1 Clostridiaceae bacterium | reverse complement strand
GAACTGCAAAACAGTAAGAAGCTAAATGAGAAAGAATTGACTAAGCTAAAAAGGATAGATGAGGCAAGAAACAGAGCTAAGAAGAAGTACAATAACTATGTTGAATTTCTTAACAGTGTTAATCTTGACAATCTGGATAATTATCTACTAAAGAAGGTAATAGACCGAATTGAAGCTTATACCATTGCAGATGAGCAGGGAAAACAGGTTAAGGATATATACATTGTTTGGAATATGCTGGATAAGTCCTTTGATGACGTGTTCTATATGAATGCAAAACCAATGCACATTTAGACAATATAGCGAAGGCAGTGCTTACTGATATAGGCACCGAAGAACTTGCCCACTGGGAAATAATTGCTACACTTATATTTAAAATAGTTGACAGAGCGACACCCGAAGAACTCATAGATGCGGGAATGGGACCCAACTATATACAGCATGGACGTGACGTATATCCAAACGATGCTGCAGGAGTACCATGGACGGCGGCATATATACAGGCAATTGAAGATCCCATAACAAATCTACATGAGGACCTGGCTGCAGAGCAGAAGGCAAGAACAACCTACGAGCATTTGATCAACTCCACCAAGGATAGGGGGGTAATAGATACACTGAGCTTCTTAAGGGAGAGGGAAGTGGTTCACTTCCAGAGGTTCGGTGAAACTCTGAGAATGGTTCAGGAACATATTGATAATATTAAGCATAAAAGATAGAAGAATGAGGGAGGGCGGACAGTCCTCCTTCTCTATTTATTTAACATAACAAATTTCTTTTAGACGCATATATATGAAGTAGGAGGTGTACAAGCTCCAATTCATATATAGGTGGTGAAAGCAATGGTTAATAGTCGTAAGATAGAGGATCTTCACCCGGTAGTCAGGGAAATTTGCAGTAAACATATTGAGGCTTGTAAAAGACGCGGAGTCAATATCCTTATTACAAATACTCTGAGAGATTCGGAGTACCAGGAGTATCTGTATTCACAAGGCCGTTCAAGACCCGGCAATATAGTTACGAATATGCGTCTTATAGGT
>JAQVFD010000157.1 GCA_028697435.1 Clostridiaceae bacterium | reverse complement strand
AATAACCTCCGCCTAATCCTTCACCGATGATACACCAACTATTCTATCAGAAGTATGTTGGATTTGTATATATTTCAGAGAAAATGTTTAGTTTAAAACATATAATTTAAAAATTTTCATAAAATGGCACAAAGTGTTAATTTATTGACAATACTTTAGGTATATAATAAAATTAGTGTACCGAGATATGAATTTTGTTATAAGGATAGGGGTCGAGAGGATGGAAAGATTAAGCAACATATCTATGGCTGTAGTCAGAAGACTTCCCAAATATCACAGATATTTAGGGGATTTATTGCACCACGACATATTGAGGGTATCATCTCAGGAGTTAAGCCGCATAACAGGTTTTACAGCATCTCAGATAAGGCAGGACTTGAATTGCTTCGGAGGCTTTGGACAGCAGGGATATGGATACAATGTCGAGGAATTATATAATGAACTGGGAAACATTCTTGGCCTGAGCAGGACATATAGGACTATAATAATAGGTGCAGGTAATGTAGGAAGAGCTATAGCGAATTACACTTACTTTGAAGAAAGCGGCTTCATTCTTTATGGGGTGTTTGACAGTAATCCAAAGAAAATAGGCGATGATGTAAAAGGGCATAAAGTAATGTCTATGGATGAGATGGGTAAGTTCATTATAGATAATGGCATTGAGATAGGTATTCTGTGTACTCCCAAGGAAGGAACGCAGAAGATTGCAGAAACATTAGTGAATTGCGGCATAAAGGGGATATGGAATTTTGCTCCTGTTGACCTTAAGCTGGATAGCGACGTTATTATTGAGAATGTTCACTTAAGCGAAAGCCTGTTTACAATATCATATCTGCTCAAAGAGAGAGAAGACCTTAAAATGAAGAAAAAATGACAACTTGTAATTTTCGAGCCGGAAACTCGCAATTGTAATTTGCATTGCGAGTTTTTTCAATTAAGCATATAATATATATGAAAATTATTGAAGGCTGATCCTACGAATTTCATATTGATGCAGGCGGTAAGTGCAAATGTAGCCGGTCAGATTGGCTCAATAATTGCCGGAGGCTTAATACTTGCACTGGTTAAATAGAGTATCGATAAATAATAATGAGGTGGGAAACAATATGGATGTATTTTTCGAAAGCATTAAAGTAATGGGACTTGGAATGCTTGGAATATTTATAGTTATTTCTGTATTTTATGCAATGATTGTATTACTGGGCAAGGTTTTTCCGGCAAAAGGTAATAATCTATAATAAACGGCATTGGGGGTATGACCATGGAGGTTTATGCACTAATTGGTCAGAGCGGTACCGGGAAGAGCTACAAGGCATTTATGGTTGCAAAAGACAGAGAGATAGGATATATAATAGACGATGGATTGCTAATAGGCGGTACCAGGGTTATAGCAGGTCAGTCCGCAAAAAGGGAAAGCACCCGTATAGCATCGGTAAGGAGAGCTCTTTTCAATGATCCTGAACATAGGGAAAATGTAAAGGGTGCATTGAAAGATATTAACCCGGAAAAACTCCTTGTTATTGGCACCTCTCTTAAAATGGTCAAGGAAATTTGTAATGCACTGGAACTTCCTGAAATTCATGAGGTATTGTATATAGAAGATGTGTCTACGGATAAGGAAATAGAGATTGCCCAAAAATCACGACGGGAGGATGGGAAACATGTAATTCCCGTGCCCACTTTTGAAGTTAAAAAGGATTTTTCGGGTTATTTCATTGATTCACTTAAGATATTCAGCAAGAAGGGCAGATTTTCAGGAATGGTCGAAAAGACAATAATAAGACCGACCTTTAGCTATTTGGGCAAATATGAGCTTTCAAAAGTGGCATTGGTGCAGATTATAAGTATTTGTGTATCCAAGGTGGAGAGGATAAACAAAATAATGAGGGTTAGGATAGAGAACAAGCCGGATGGCATAATAATAGATCTTGATTTATCCATAAAGCTCATTACAAGAATTGACTTAATGCTTGTTGAGCTTCAGAAAAAGCTTGTAGAAGAAATAGAATATATGACGGGAATAAATGTATTAAGTATAAATGTAACAGTTAAAGCTATAACGAAATAAGACGCCAGACACGAGATGCGAGACACCAGATGCCAGATGCCAGATTAGGGAAGGGCTTCGGGGTTGCGGGAGTCGGGGAGCCGGATAAAAGGAGAATTGACTATGAGGATTACTGAAGTTGAGAATGGTCTGATACTCGAAGATGTAAAAGACTTTGATGCCAAGCATATATTTGAATGCGGACAGTGTTTCCGCTGGACGAAGAATGAGGACGGAAGCTATACCGGAATCGCTTTCGGCAAGGTTCTTAATGTCAGATCGGATTATGAAAAGGGAATCGTAATTCTTGACAATACAAATCTGAAGGATTTCCGGGATATCTGGTTCGACTATTTTGATTTGGGAAGGGATTATGGTGCAATAAAAAGAGAACTGGCAAAGGACCCTGTCCTTGATATGGCCATAAAACATGGGAAAGGTATAAGGATACTAAAACAGGAGCCTTGGGAGCTCCTGATTTCATATATAATATCCGCAAATAACAGTATTCCCATGATATCAAGAAGCATTGGACTGTTATCTGAAATGTATGGCAGAAAGATTCAATACAAAGGGAACCTCTATTATGCCTTTCCGAGTCCATCGGAATTGCATGAAGCGGATATGGAAGGGTTATCCCTATGCAGGGCAGGCTTCAGGTGTAAATACATATATCAGGCGGTAAGGATGATATATGAGGGAAAAATCAGGTTAGACGAGACTGCAGAAAAGGATATTGACAGCGTAAGAGAGATATTGATGGAAATTCCGGGAGTGGGTCCGAAGGTAGCGGACTGTATAATGTTGTTTTCCATGCAAAAGTATGAAGCCTATCCGGTGGATGTATGGGTTAGCCGGGTTACGGAATATTTCTTCTTTGGAAGGAATGTCAAAATGAAGGAAATACAGAACTTTGCTGCGGAGAAGTTTGGAGGTCTGGCGGGCTTTGCTCAGGAGTACCTTTTTTATTATGCAAGAGAATTAAAAATAAAAATGTGACGAATGGAGACAGGGGGACGTTTCGCCTGTCCTCCAGAGGACACGTGAAACGTCCCCCTGTCTCCACTTACAAATTTGGAGGGTCTTATTATGATTTTATTTGGCACAATAGCAAATGCAGTTGCAATAATTGTTGGCGGTATCATAGGATGCTTTTTTAGAAAGGGGATACCGGAGCGATTCAGCAGCATCATTATGACAATCTTAGGGTTGTTTACCTTAGCAAACGGAATGATGTTTGCAATTAATTCTAAAAATGTCATTGTTGTAATACTCAGCTTGGTTATTGGAGCAACAATCGGCGAGTGGATAGACATAGAAAAAAGAATGAATAATTTGGGTGACTATATTCAGGACAAGTTCAATTCTCAAGAAGGAAGCTTTTCCAAAGGCTTTGTAACTGCCAGTCTTCTTTTTTGCGTTGGCACAATGTCCATTATGGGATCCCTCCAGAGCGGTCTTATGAACGATCACAAGATTCTTTTAATGAAGTCGGTATTGGACGGAACAATAGCGATTGTCTTTGCATCCACTATGGGTATGGGAGTTTTGCTGTCGTCACTGCCTGTTTTTGTTTATCAGGGTTCTATAGTTCTGCTTGCTTCATTTGTCGCTCCATACCTTAGCGAAGCAGTAATTACAGAAATGACAGCCGTAGGGGGAGTTCTTCTTTTGGGGATGGGAATAAACATATTGGAAATGAAAAAGTTAAAGGTTGGTAATATGCTGCCGGCAATGTTCATTCCTATAATACTGATGTTATTTATGAAATAGTATGAAACAGTATAAAACAACGTAATATCGAAATAATAACAGATATTGGGACGATATTATTGCTATTTGCTGTTTTTGGCGCATTTGGAAGTTTGATAATATATTTTCCTTTAATTATTATATAAAGTGTAGTTAGCACTCAGCAAGGGTGAGTGCTAATAACAAAAATACATAATGTTTAAAATAATTACTTTTAAGGAGGATTATGTATGAATATTAAACCATTAGGTGATAGGATCATCATCAAAGTCATTGAAAGTGAAGAAACGACGAAGAGCGGTATAGTACTTCCGGGTACCGCAAAGGAAAAACCGATGCAGGGCGAAGTACTTGCAGTAGGTTCAGGGGAAATGATTGACGGTAAAAAAGTTCCTCTGGAATTAAAAGCGGGGGATAAGGTTATATACTCAAAGTATGCCGGTACAGAAGTTAAGATGGACGGCAATGAGTATTTGATTGTTAGACAGAGTGATGTTCTGGCAGTTATTGAATAGATAAGGAGGGAATATAGATGGCAAAACAGATAAAGTATTCAGAGGATGCAAGAAGGGCACTTGAAAGCGGTGTTAACCAGCTTGCAAATACAGTAAAAATCACTTTAGGACCAAAGGGCAGAAATGTAGTATTAGATAAGAAGTTCGGTTCACCGCTTATCACTAATGACGGTGTTACTATTGCAAAAGAAATAGAGCTGGAGGATCCTTATGAGAATATGGGAGCACAGCTTGTTAAAGAAGTTGCCACCAAAACAAATGATGTAGCAGGTGATGGCACTACAACAGCAACAATTCTTGCACAGGCCATAATAAGAGAAGGTCTTAAGAATGTTGCGGCAGGCGCAAATCCAATGATCATAAAGAGAGGTATCAACAAAGCAGTTGATACGGCAGTAGAGGGACTTAGAAAGAATTCAAGACCTATTGAGAGCAAAGAAGCTATTGCTCAGGTTGCTTCCATTTCAGCTGCTGACGAGACAATAGGTGCGCTTATTGCAGAAGCTATGGAAAAGGTTGGCAAGGATGGAGTAATTACAGTTGAAGAATCCAATACCTTCGGAACAACGCTTGATGTAGTTGAAGGCATGCAGTTTGACAGAGGCTGCATCTCACTATACATGGTTACAGACACTGAAAAGATGGAAGCTGTACTGGATGATCCATATATACTTATTACAGACAAGAAGATTTCAAATGTACAGGAACTGCTGCCGATTCTTGAGCAGATTGTTCAACAAGGAAAGAAACTTCTTATCATTGCTGAGGATGTTGAAGGAGAGGCATTATCTACATTAATCGTCAACAAGCTCAGAGGCACTTTCACCTGCGTTGCTGTAAAGGCCCCGGGCTTTGGAGACAGAAGAAAGGCAATGCTGGAAGATATAGCTATACTTACAAATGGTCAGGTTATATCCGAAGAATTAGGTTTGGAGCTTAAAGAAGCAAAGATTAGCCAGCTTGGAAGAGCAAGACAGGTCAAAGTCCAGAAAGAAAATACAATTATAGTTGACGGAGCCGGAGAATCCAAGGTAATTAAAGACAGAATAAAAATGCTTAAGGCACAGATAGAAGAGACCACTTCAGACTTCGACAGAGAAAAGCTTCAGGAAAGACTTGCAAAGCTTTCAGGCGGTGTTGCGGTAATTAAGGTTGGTGCTGCTACAGAAACAGAACTTAAGGAAAGA
>JAQVFD010000156.1 GCA_028697435.1 Clostridiaceae bacterium | reverse complement strand
AGGATCATAATAGGTAAAGAACCTTACTCTGTATATCTCAATTGCCAGCATAGGTCTCGGATAGTCTTTTCCCCAGGATGCTCCCAATATGATTCCAATTTCCAAGGATTCCAGAATATTAAGAAGTCTTGTGTAATGCAGATCAAATTCACCATACTTGTCATATATCCTGATCTCAAGCTCATACCAGTCCTTGTTTCCAAGCCCGCTGTTCAGATACTTCAGTGCTCGGGATCTTAAACTACTCATAAGAGGTCTGTATCTTTCTTCAATAAACAAGGCCTTCGTATACATGTCTTTTCCACTTACTATCCGATGAATAGGTTTTTCAGTTAAAGCAACTATTGTACCCTTTTCATTGTATGAATTAAGTACCTGCATTAAGTCTCCTTCTACACATTTGTAATCCTCTCCGATCTTCTTGATTACCTTTTCTATATCCCCTACTGCCCTTAATAATATTATCCTTGTTGCAATCCGAGATCTGGAAATCAGATGACCCATTCTATCATTTAAGAAATTGCAAAGTATTACGTCTGGCTCTTCAGCTATTAAGAACGCATTGTCTACTTCTCTGAAATCAACCACATCTGTTATTTTCTCGGTTATAAATATTATGGTATGATCTTCACCTGCTTTTTCGAATACATCAACAAGATTATAAGCAGTTGCTTTTGTTTCTTGAACTAAATAATTGCTCAAAGTTTCAATGCTGTTGCTCTCAAAAATCAGTATCTTCGGACCCCCTCTGATCAAGCTGAACATTCATAACCCTCCTTAATACTTAATCATAACCCTACTTTCCCTCTTCCAAGCCGTGCATTGTTAATACCGTATGGATAGGGCAGTATAATGTGCTTTCCAGACTCTAATCCTATAATATTTATATGAGAAATTCCGTTAAAATACATCTTATCATCAGAGCAACCATACTTTAATGTCAAATCATGTCCAAATAAATTGTATTGTTCAGGGGCTTCAAGTATTCCTTCCGGCATATGGCTTATTCTGAAGTTCTTCCCTTCTATCTCTATTGTTTCTGTCCTCTTGATTATATAGCTATTATATAAATACATCTTATTAATATCAAAATTATCATGGTTGCCCAAGGCCAGAATAGTTTTTGCCCCGGAAACATCAAATATGCATGCCAACTTCTTTATTCTCTTTTCGTACTCATCAATTAAGCTAGGATAAAGACCAAGCTTTATATCATCTGCCATATCTCCGGTATGCACTATATACGCAGGCTTCAGCCTGTCTATAAGAATCTTAAGAGCGTAATAAAAAGATGTAGGAGTATCTGAAATATGCAGCAGCTTCTTTTCTGAAGATTCAATAAGCTCCGGAGGAATATAAAGTTTACTTACCGCACAGAATACAAATTCTTTGACGTTAAACATAATATGCTCGCCATTCCTAAAATATTATACTTTGTTTTAAACCCCAGGTAGATTTATACCATAAAAAATCTCAGTGATTTCTCTATCTAACTTTTTTACTATCTTTTTTTTCTCTTTTGAACTCAATTCTTCTTCCTTGATCTCAAATAGGTAGTTGTCCAGTTCCATGTCTCTTATCTTCATTTTTGTATGGAATATGTTTGATTGATATATGTTCATATCGATCAGGTCATATCTATTAATTGTTTCATTGGCAATAAAGTTTTGTATAGAATTTATCTTATGGTCAATAAAATGCTTCCTTCCGCGGATATCTCTGGTATAGCCTCTTACCCTATAGTCGATTGTAATTATATCCGAATCGAAGCTATGGATAAGATAATTCAAAGCCTTAAGCGGAGAAACTGTCCCACAGGTGGTAACATCTATATCGACTCTGAATGTGCTTATTTCATTCTGGGGATGGCTCTCGGGGTAAGTATGCACAGTCACATGACTCTTATCAAGGTGTCCCACTATATTCTCCCTCATTGGAGTAATAATACCCCTATTACATGAAGGATCAACCACATAAAAAGGAACTTCTTCTTCGGAAATCAGCAGTACTACACTGGCCCCCTGCGGATCATAATCCTGTTTAGCCACGTTCAGTACATTGGCACCTATCATCTCAGTAACATCGCTTAGTATTTTTGTAAGCCTTGTTGAATTGTACTGTTCATCAATATATTCAATATATTTCTTACGGTCCTCTACTGATTTTGTATAGCATATATCATAGATGTTAAAACTCAACGATTTCGTAAGATTATTGAAGCCATAGAGCTTCAGCTTGCCATTTTCGGCCTTCATAAGCATCACACCCCACTTATCTTAATCTTTTTCACGACAAATAAATGCAAATCATAATCATATTAATATCTATAAATGCAAATGTCAATCCATATTATTTCTCCATTCTTTCTAATTCCTCCGCCATTTTCATATGCTTCTTAGGCGATAGTCCATACATCCTTTTAAAGGCTCTTACAAAACTTGAATAATCACCAAAGCCGCATTCCGCACATACTTCTGTTATTGGTTTCCCGGATTTGATAAGAGTATTTGACAGCATTAGCCGCTTCTGGACTATATAGTTGTGAATTGTATAGCCTGTTTGACTTTTAAACTTATGCATCAAATGATACTTACTCATATAGAACCTTGAGGCCAAGCCTTCTATTGGCAAATCCTCACAAATGTTCTCGTTTATATAATTTATTACTACCTCTATGCTTTCGTCATAATCTCCGTTAGCTTTGTGCTCTGTGGATGCAGGTTCCAGATAAAGCCTATTGAGGTATACTATGAATTGAAGGAATAATGAGTTCTTAAGTACCTGGTTCCCAAAATTACTGACCTCACATTCTTCCCTCAATTGAGATAGGATATATTTCCCCTGCCTTAGAACATCAGGACTTAGCCTAAGCATATTGCGCTTCTCATTTGAAGCGATATCAAAGCATTTCAACAAATTCCCATCCGGACTGTCATGCTTATGCAGAAAATTTGAATTGACCCATATAATCATCCTCTCATAAGCCCCGCTGGTACCGATTATGGCTTTGTGTATCTCGCTGCTGCTTACAAGTAATATATCCCATGGTTTAAGCTTGTATGACCTTCCTTCTATCAGATACGTAACATTCCCTGATATAAAAATGATTATCTTGTTAAAATCATGATAGTGCAATTCAAACTCTATGCTTCTTCTATCCTTCAAATAAAAAAACTCAAAATCCTTATTCAGGTATCCTCTCTTCATTATTAACCCCCGAAAGTTTCTTAAATTTTCTTTTCAAGACTGTCCTAATTCATAATATCGCAGTTTTTGCAAGTTTTCAAGCATTATAAACAATATTCATAGTAAAAATTTCGAATATAATAGTTTCAAGGTGAGTTTTCTAAAATCTGATTAAAATTTTGATTGGAGGTATTGATATGGGCGTTAATGGTGTCTGGCTCCCTATTGTCACCCCTTTTTTTGAAGATAGGGTTGACTTTAAATCCTACAAAAAAATGATTGAACACTATATAAGCAAAGGAATTACGGGTATCATACCCTTGGGAACAACAGGAGAAAGTCCCACGGCTGAGGAAGAAGAAGCAGAAGAAATCATTGAAAAAACCATGAATATGTCAATGGTCGTGTACCCGTCATTGTAGGAGTCGGAGGAAACAACACAACGAAGGTTCTGGAAAAATTGAAGGTCGTTGAAAAATATAAGGTCAGAGGTGTGCTTTCAGTATCACCTTATTACAACAGACCTGATCAACGGGGGATTTACGAGCATTTCCTTAGAATGTCCGAGAGTACGGATTTAGATATTATTATCTACAATATTCCTTACAGAACCGGAAGAAATATTGAAAATGAAACTTTATTCAAGCTTTCTCAGCTGAAAAACATAATCGGTGTCAAGGATGCCAGCGGAGATATAAAGCAGAGCCTTTCCTTGCTGTTGAACTCTCCCCCTGATTTTTCAATAATGACAGGGGAAGATATTTTTTACTATATCACCCTTTTATACGGGGGCCAGGGAGGCATTTTGGCATCCTGCCATGTACAAACAGAAAGCTTTATAGAAATATTTAACAAAGTAAAGGGAAATGACCATCAGGGCGCCTTTGAGATATGGAAGAAGCTATCGGGTCTGGTTCCGCTGCTTTTTGAAGAACCAAATCCCGCTCCTATCAAATACTGCCTCAAGAAAATGGGATTGATAGAATCTCCGGAAGTAAGGCTTCCATTGGTAACTATTACTGAAAAGCTTCAGAATAAGCTGGATAATTATATTTAGCATATATCGGCTTAAGCCGATGAAAAAATATTTTTGTTGACCTGTGCCCAAATCCGTGCTATCGTTGATTAAAATCAAAACAACAGAAATTCAATGAACAAGATTAGTATCTGCGATATTGAGTTTTCAGCGAGTCGGGAGTAGTGTAAGCCCGGTAACAGGATACGCAGTGAATGGACTTGTGAGAAGTCAGGCGAACCTCCGACTTTCGGGGTATTAGCCAAAGCCGGGAGATTCCCGTTACAGGATCAGGATATCGAGCAATGCTTTGCTCCGTATCTGTTGAGAGAGACAATACTTTGTCTAAACTGGGTGGTACCGCGGATTATACCTTCCGTCCCTTATATAGGGATGGAAGGTTTTTTATTTCTCAAACTTTTTTAGGAGGTGAGCGCAATGTTATGAACAACTCAGGCATTCAAAGTCAATATTAACACAACAATATTATTTCAAATTAAAGGAGAGAGAATCATGAATCTGAGAAAAAATATTCTAATATCATTGCTGCTTGCCATTGGTTATATAATGCATCAGGTAACCCCGGGAACAATAGGAAATATGAAGTTTGACCTGCTGCTTTCTTTCCTGTTTGTTGCCTTACTCATAAGCAAAGACCTGAAAAGCACAATCCTTGCGGGATTGCTTGCAGGATTTATTACCGCTATAACCACTACATTCCCCGGAGGCCAGATTGCTAATGTTGTAGATAAAATTGTAGCCAGTCTTGCAGTCTATTTAATGATCAAGGTATCGGATAAATTTAAATTTAAACAGATATCAACAGGTATAATTGCATTCATCGGTACTATAATAAGCGGCACTACCTTCTTATTCACCGCACTTATGCTTGTAGGACTGCCTGCACCTTTCCCGGTATTGTTTGCAGGAATAGTGCTTCCTACTGCAGTTACAAATATATTTGTCACCCTGATTGTTTATAATGCAGTGAATTTGGCTCTTAAGGCAACAGGAGTAAAGTTTATGCAGGCTAAGGAGCAATAGAAGAAAAATGCGCACTAGCGTGCGCTGGGTTTCGAGGTTGTGGGGTTCGGGGTTGCGGGGAAAGCTAGGGTATTTCTTCGAAGCCTTACCCTAAACCTCGTGCCTCGAACCTCGTGCCCCGTACCTGAAGAATGCGGCGCATTTTTCTTTTATTGTGCAGTAATCCATGTTACTTTAATAGCCCTTCGATAATGACGGTGCCTGCGATTGCCAGAACTTGTGTCAGATTTATTATTAAGAAATTCTTGACGGACAATACAAAGGTATCCTT
>JAQVFD010000155.1 GCA_028697435.1 Clostridiaceae bacterium | reverse complement strand
AACAATACTAACAGTAAGGAACAAGGTCTTAAAGATTTTCAAGGCCTTGTTCTGCTATTCTAGAAATAGAATCGTACAAATTTTATCGAATAAATATCACAAAGCAGCAGGTCATCTGTTTCAACTTCATTTATTATGATATAGCTTATTCCTACATCAACAAGTGTTCCTTCACGGTCTACTAACATGTTAGTTCCGATTAGAAATTCCACCTTTACCCGCTTGCCTATCTGAGTTTTTAGATAGCCCTGTGTATACTCAATATCAAGCACCGGTGTTGTCGGCAGCATGTCAAAATCTACAGGAGCGGCGCCTGTCATAGGCATCTGCATTGTTTGAGGCTGCATTTGAGGCATTTGCTGTGCCCCCATTTGCTGCTGCATCGGAAATGACTGCGGGGCCATTGGGTAACCAAAGGTGGTGCCCATTTCGGGACCTTGGTTAAATTGGGACTGTCCGCCGATGTTTGCAGGTGTTTGGTTAAAGTTGTATGAACTATTGCTGTACATAGTTATCTCCTTTCATAGATATTCTGATTTACTAATTGTAATTTCTTTTTCTATGTTGAGTAGTAAAGTCTTGTCGGATTATAGAAGCAGTGCTCCCCTATGCGGTTTGTAAATGTGCCGGAACCATTTCTCGGGAAAGTTTGGATACATGTCGGAACAAAAGGATTGAAGTACCACAGACTATAGGCCACTGTAAGCATCTGATTACCCGATAATGCCCAGTCGGCTATGTCGTAGTGTATTTGTTCAGCAGGCATGTTAAATATATTCTGTGCATTGTATGCTCCTCCAATGATATCGGTGGCACAGTCAAACTGACCTGGCTGGAACATTATCCTTCTTAAATCTCCCTGACCTAATCTCTGATATTCCCCGTTGGGTACATGAACTCTATTCATAATTACGGTAGCGACAGCCTTCATACCGTTGTCCCCTTCACCGCCGGCTTCGCACCTTATCATACGAGCAAATATTTCTCTGGTTGAGAGCGCCATAAAAATTCACCCCACATACAGTGATATTATCATTTTATGTATCGGCGGAATAATTGACACTATGACAGAAAAGAATTTATAATTAGTATGATACATGTTAAGCGGATCGGTAATGCTGAAGGCATAAAATAGATTATTGGGAGGAATATTACATGGATACAATGGTATTAAACAAGACCATAAGCCAATGGGTTGAAGAATATCCTATCATAGATAATCTTATGGGCTATAAGCCGGTTTTCTGGGTTAACAATAATCTTGGCAGTGCAGAAAAAGCGCTGTCGGAGCTTTCCTTAACCTTTGAGGATATTGTTGATGCGGATAAAAGGCTTCAAAGGTTAGCACCCCTCATATCCTACCTGTTTCCTGAGACGGCAGACAAAGGTGGTATGATTGAATCTGAATTGGTGTATATTAATGACATGAAAAACAATATCCAAGAGACATATAAGCAGAGCTTCCCGGGCGAGTTACTTCTGAAATGTGATAATTACCTGCCCGTAGCCGGGTCCATCAAGGCAAGGGGAGGCATTTATGAGGTTCTGAAGCATGGGGAGGATCTTGCACTCAAACATGGCATGATAAAAATGAATGATGACTATTCAAAGCTCGGATCCCCTGCGTTTAAGGAGTTTTTCGGTAAATTTTCCTTAGCTGTAGGATCAACAGGTAATCTGGGACTAAGTATAGGAATAATGGGTTCTGCTCTAGGATTTAAGGTTACCGTACACATGTCTGCTGATGCAAAGGAATGGAAAAAAAGCCTTCTTAGAAGCAAGGGAGTAAATGTTATAGAGTATTCCTCTGATTACAGCAAGGCGGTGGAGGAAGGGAGAAGGCAATCACTGCAGGATCCAAACAGTTATTTCGTGGATGATGAGAATTCGAAAAGTCTGTTCTTGGGATATAGTGTGGCGGCTTTTCGTCTAAAAAAACAGCTTGACACTTTGGGGATAAAGGTCGATGAAAGCCGTCCGTTGTACGTATATATACCCTGTGGTGTTGGAGGCGCACCCGGTGGCATTTGCTTTGGCTTGAAGCACGTTTTCGGAGATAACGTACATGTATTTTTTGTTGAGCCGACACATTCCCCATGTATGCTTTTAGGTATGGCAACAGGAGAAAATGAAAAGCTTTCGGTGCAGGACTTCGGGCTTGATAACATTACGGATGCTGATGGACTGGCAGTCGGGAGACCTTCGGGATTTGTCGGTAAAATGATGGAGAAGCTTTTAAGCGGTATTTATACTGTAGAGGATAAAGAATTGTATAAACTACTGGCAATGATGAAGGATATGGAGGATATCAAGATTGAGCCCTCGGCAACCCCGGGACTTCTTGGCCCCTTGAGAGTTGAGGTCGGTACAAAAAATGCGGTACATATAGCTTGGGCAACAGGAGGGCTGTTTGTACCTGACAATATGATGCAGGAATTCTATAATAGAGGGAAAAAACAATTGGGTGAGTTTTAGTCTCACCCAATTGTTTTTTCTTTAATATAATCTTCAATAATATCATCATATCGTTTCATAAGTGCCTTGACTATTGAGTTTTTGGCTGAACTAAAGCTCATATCGTCAATTGTGCTTATAGGGAGTATTTTTGGCGAGGTGCCTGTCATGAACACACCTTCCATTTCTTTAAGGATGGATACGGATATGGGTTCTTCAATTATCTCTATCCCAAGGTCCTTGCAGAGTTCAAATACGTATAGTCTGGTTATCCCCATCAGTACATTCCCTTTGGGTGCGGTGAACAGTTTATTGTCCCTGACAAAAAATATATTGGAACGGCTTCCTTCTGTAATCTCATTTTCCCGGTTCACAAGAAGTGCTTCATAAGCATTTGCGTCAGCCAAAGCGGCGGCAACCCTCTCCTTGTAGCCGGAGTTCACCACTTTGGCATTGGGATTATTTCTCTCTTCCTCAAGGAGTATTACATTTACACCCACATCGTATTGTTCGGGGGTCGGATAATTACTCAGGATGAAATACACCATATAATCAGGAATGGGATTCTCCATATTATACACAATAATTTTCACGTTTTTATCCGGACTGTTATTTGCTTTGATAAGCTCCCCGATACTATACCTGATATTGTCCGATATACCGGCTATGGAATGATTGAGAAGTTTTGCAGAAACCTCCAGCCTATCCATATGTCTTTCCAAAAAAACAGGAATTCCCGACACTACTCTTAGTACTTCATAGATTGTACTCGAAGCACCTGTTGAAAACGCACCTGCTTCTGATACAGAGATAATTCTGCCGTTTATTATCAGATATCTTTCCAATATTTCGTTTTTCATCAATCTATCTCCTGTCATAGTATATTAAAATTAGTCTATAATAGAAATTTAACACTAAGAGTATTATATTTCAAGAGATGATATATTTCTCATGTCAATCATCTACATTATATTATTACCGCACATATTTAATATAGATAGGAATATTAAGCCAATGTGTCGAAATGTATAATGGTATTCTATATAAGGAGGCGGAGTATTATGCCCAATTTTGCTGAGTTGCTTGTGAGGCTTGCACTTGCCTGCTTTCTGGGTGGAGTCATAGGCTATGAAAGGGAGAGGACCAGACATCCAGCCGGCTTTAGGACTCATATATTGGTATGCGTGGGAGCAGCACTTGTTATGCTATGCAATATATATATTTTTGAACAGTATAAAGGTCATGCCAATATTGACCCGGGACGTTTCGGAGCACAAGTGATAAGCGGCATAGGATTTCTCGGAGCAGGAACTATACTGAAGGAAGGGGTTAATGTCAAAGGTTTGACAACTGCAGCCAGCCTTTGGACTGTTGCCTGCATCGGAATAGCTGTGGGACTTGGATTTTATTCCGGTTCGATACTTACTACTGTCCTGGTGATTATTACGCTTGTAGTGCTTTCGAAAACTGAAGGAATTATGTCAGGAAGCAGTAAAAGCGCAACCCTAAAGATAAGATCAGAGGACAAACCGGGTCAGATAGGGAAAATTGGCACCCAATTGGGTTTGTTTAATCTTAATATAAGTGATATTTCCATAGAACTGGAGGACGAAAACACAATTATTATAAATATGAGAATCAACAAACTCAAAAAGAATTTAGACCCGAAGGTTATTGAATGTCTGACTGACATTGAGGGGATTTTGGAAGTTGAAGTTTGCTGAGTTTGAAAGCTTTTATATAATAGCACATATAAAACAAATAAAGATCAGGGGGAGTATTATGAAACTAAAATTAGGTATTATAACTTTGCTTACCGCACTTCATGATGGAGCAAGGATAGAGGAGCCAACCGGGGGTATTATTTCGGGATTAAGAGAATATTACGACATTGATTTTATTAGTCCCGAGGATACGTCGGTTGTTGACTTATCTATTATATTCGTTGCATCGGGAGGTACAGAGAATTATTTCAAGAGTATTTACGGAAAGCTGATTAAGCCTGTGATACTATTGACCGACGGTATGCAGAATTCGCTTGCTGCATCATTGGAGATACTGGCATGGATTAAAGAATGCGGAGATAATTCAATAATACTTCATGGAGATATAGATGAGATTAGCTCGCAGATAAATTACTTTTACCAAGTCGAAAAAACCAAAGAAAGGTTAAGGGAGGCTGCCATAGGGGTAGTCGGGTTCCCTTCCGACTGGCTTATTGCAAGCGGAGTTAATTATATAGATGCCTTTAGTAAGTGGGGTGTAACTTTTAAGAACATTGAACTGGATGAACTCAGCAATCAAATAATGAATACAAATGATTATAAAGCAGGGGAAATTGCAAAAAAATTTATTAATGGAGCGGTTTCAGTTAAAGAGCCGGGGGAGAAGGATGTAATAGAAGGGGCTAAAGTATATTTAGCCTTGAAGGAATTATGTGATAGGCATTACCTTGATGCGGTAACAGTAAGATGCTTCGAGCTTCTTTCAAAGCATAATACTACCGGATGTCTTGCATTATCTCTCCTGAACAATGAAAATGTTGTCTCGGGCTGCGAGGGAGACTGTCAAACAGTGTTCTCCATGCTTCTTATATACTTATTGACCGGAAGTAAAGCCTTTATGGCAAATCCATCCCATATTGATATTAAGAAAAATGAAATGATATTAGCTCACTGCACCATTCCCACGTGTATGACCCAAAATTATGATATCAGGAGTCACTTTGAATCCCGAATAGGGGTGGGTATCCAGGGAAAACTTTCCGAGGGTCAGGTAACCATATTTAAATGCGGCGGAAGTAAGCTGGACAAGTACTTCCTGTCATCGGGACAGATACTTGAGAACCTTGATGAAGATTACATGTGCAGGACCCAGTTAAAGATACATCTGGATAATGATATCAGCTATTTTCTCAGAAATCCAATTGCGAATCATCATCTGATAATAAAAGGAGACCATACAAATTTAATAAACCGCTTTATGCAGGATATGGGCTGCATGAGGATAGTTTAGTTATCCCTTCGATACAAATTTATTTCCTTCAATATAGAATCTCCAGGGTTTGTCCTTATATTCCC
>JAQVFD010000154.1 GCA_028697435.1 Clostridiaceae bacterium | reverse complement strand
TTTCATGGGTTTCACCGTATATTGTACTGCAAACCCTATAAATAATCCTGTAATCACCGCTGAGATAAGCAGTGCGGGTAAGTAATAAAAAAGCTTCGCATTCGCAATAATAAAACTGGCAACCAATATCTGACCTATATTATGGAATACTGCACCAACCACGCTTATTGCCGGCAGGCTAAACAGCGTCCCGAACTTCTTATACATAATTGCCATGGCTATAGTGCTTATTGTGCCACCGATAAAGCTATAGATAAAAGAAGATATCCCTCCTCCGAATACAGAACCTAAAAAGGTTCTCATACCAACAACTATCAAGGCTTCTTTCGGTCCGAAAAAAACTATGGTAATAAGTGATATGGCATTTGCCAGCCCTAACTTTATCCCCGGAACAGGTACAGGCACCGGTATCAGCCTTTCCACCAAATGAAGTATCAGTGCTTGGGATACCAATATTCCCAGCAGTGCTATCTTTTTAGTTTTACTCATATTTATTCCCCCAATAATCAGAACGAAATACCGTCGATTTCGGATTCTTCTTGCCCTTCTATATATATAACAACTCTGTTAGGAAGGCATACTATGCTCTGTCCTACTCTGTTTATTAACCCTGTTTTCTGACACACCTTGTCAGGGCATACCACATCCTTGACATATGCACCATTCTCATCAACGACTATGTCAATGTATTTACCATTCTCAAGTTCTATATGGAATTCCTGCTGCTCCATTCCCTCTTCCATAGTTATTGCTTTGTATAGATCCCCGTTTGTTTCTATCACAATCTGCCTCTCATTTTCAACTGTACCCGGGTTATTTATGATAAACCACGAAATCAAAGCAACAGCAAGGATAACTATGATTATCAGGTCACCTTTTTTCATTTTCATAAAAATACCTCACTTGTAAAAGCAAATTATACAGTATATTATACCACCGATAATGTCTATAGTATTAGTATAGGTATATTCAATAATATATATTGAATTTAATTATCATTATTAAAATTCTAGTTGCAATAATAATACTTTATCATATAGAATTGAATATGTAAATTTAATTCAATTTTAAGTATTTGATTTTTTTCTTTATTTTTTGGAGGTGCCCATTTTGATACGTAGTCAAAGATTGAGGTTGTCGGTTATTGTTCTGTTGGCAGTGCTCCTGTTATCCGGATGTCAGAAGCATCTTTCGGGTACTCCATCTAAACCGCTATCCAAAACAGAATTACTTCTTGGAACAGTTGCAGAAATATCAATATATGATAAGCGTGATGAAACAATACTGGATAAGGCATTTCAACGTATAAAGGAAATAGAGACTAAAATGACCATAAACAATTCCGAAACAAGCGAAATCATATCCCTTAACAATGCTTCGGGTAATAATGAAGTAAAGCTAAGCTCGGATACCTTTTTAGTGCTGAAAAAAGGAAGGGATTACTCAGAGATGTCAAAGGGATTTTTTGATATAACAATAGGTCCTTTAGTCAAGCTTTGGAACATCGGTACCGATTATGCAGCAGTACCTGAAAAAGCTAAAATTGATGAAGCTAAAGAGCTGGTGGATTATAGAAAGCTGAGACTAAATGCAGAGACTCATACAGCCTTCCTCGAAAAACAAAATATGCAAGTGGACCTGGGCTCAATCGCAAAAGGCTACGCAGCTGATGAGGCGGCCCGCATACTGAGAGAAAACGGGGTGAATCATGCAATTATAAATATCGGCGGAAACGTGATGGCAATAGGAGGTAATCCAAAGGGAGTTCCATGGAAAATCGGAATTCAGAATCCTTTTAATACGAGAGGAAATTATATAGGATTAGTTCAGATTCAAGATCAAACAGTAGTAACCTCAGGTACCTATGAAAGATATTTTGTAGAGAACGGCAGGATATACCACCATATACTGAATCCCTTTACAGGTTACCCCGTTGAAAACAACTTGCGCAGTGTGTCAATTGTTTCTGATATATCTATGAATGCCGACGGACTTTCAACTATTGTGCTGCTATATGGACTGGAGGAAGGAATAAAGCTGATTGAAAGCATTGAAAATACAGAAGCCATTTTCTTAACTAATGACAAAAATGTTTATGTTACTTCCGGTTTAAAGGACAATTTTACAATCACAAATTCCGAATTCAAACTTGCAACTATAAAAAAATAAAAAGGCAAATTACGCCTTTTTATTCGTTATTTATCAATTTCATCTTTAAGATAATCTCTCAGAAACTCAATCAGTTCCACTTCATCCTTGCTCAAAAACTTCAGACTCCTGCTCTCATCTATTATATATTTTTTAAGGAGCAGTGCGCTTTGATTCCAAAGCTCAGGAATGTGCTCCTTCATCAGAATTATACAGTTAGCCACCCTGTCATCATCCATTGTATTGAGGCATTCCATTATTTCCTCATATTTGACTTCCGCAGACTTGTCTCCTGCCTCTGCCTTGTTTTTTAATTCTTTAACATATTTATGCATTTCCCACCTGCCTATTTGGGTATCTATCAGTTCTCATTAATATTTATATCCGCATTTATAACGCCTTTGAAGGTACCATTGGAAATCACCGGCATAGCAACTGATATATTATAATTACCGGAAGCGCAGGAAATATACTCCTTTGATATATATGTCTGACCTTGCAACGTATTTGTGTAATACGGTTTTGAACTGCAATCCTTGACACTATCAGACAATTCGGTGGTTGCCCCTATAATGTAACCCTTGCTGTCAATAATTACTATAAGTTCAATATAACCTAACCTTTTCTGATATTCTTTAATATATCTTTCTGCTGCATTTTTATCCAAGGCCATAATATTTTCTTCTTTTATCATTTCGCTTATCAAATCCTGAGTCTTTTTAATCTTTTCTTTCATTTCATCGGTAAGCACAAAACCCTTCATAAAATTACTTATTATTGAATTGGACTCTTCAAGCCTTTCTAATAGTGTCATGATATTTCCATGTACCGCTTCAATTGTAGCCAGCTGTTCTTCCGTAGATGCTCCGATCTCTTCCGATACCGCCGCATTTTGCTGCGTTATGTCGTTGATTTTTTCTATCTCTTTCTCTATGCTGCCTATACTCCCCATCTGCTCCTTTGTAAGTACCGTTATCTTCTCAGCAGCTTTCATGTTATCCATTAAAGTGCTGCTTATTACATCAGATTTGCTGAGTACATCTGTTGCAAATACAAGATTCTTGTCTATAGCATCTGCCTCTTCCTTTATGTTTACCGACAGCTCCCCTATTTGGCTTGTAATGCCGTCTACCAACTGCTTTATCTCTTTTGCCGATTGTGAGGAGTCATCTGCAAGCTTTCCTACTTCTCCGGCCACCACCGCGAACCCTCTTCCCGCTTCTCCGGCTCTTGCAGCCTCTATAGCCGCATTCAACGCCAGAAGCTGTGTCTGGGATGCAATGCCTTCAACTGCTTCCGTTATTGTGTCTATCGCTCTTATTTTATTATCCAGACTGTCTAAAGCTTCCAGAACCTTTTGGTTATATTTCTTTGACTCTTCTATCTTAAACTTAATATCCGAAAATTTGTTAAAGCTGTCTTCTATTGTCCCTTTTGTCTCCTTTGCGATGCTAAAGCTTGTCTCCGCATTTCCGCTGATGTCCTCCGCTCCTCGTGCAAAGCTTTGCACCATTTCCATCATGTTATGAGTATATGCAGCCTGATTGCTTACCGACTCTGCTACACTCTGTATAGTTGAGGCTATCTCCCCCGAAGAGTATTTAATGGCTTCTGCCTGCTTCTCTATCTCGTGAGCATCCTTGGTTATCCTTTTGGATACTAAATCAAAATCACCTATTAAACTTCTGATCTTGACCAGGAAATCATTTATAGCCTTTGATATGTTATCGAATATTTTAATACCGGTTTTTCTGACGTTCTTGTTCATCTGGCCTTTGCTTATCATTTCAATATTGAGTTTTATCCTTCCAGAAATGCTGCTTAACCGGGCAACGAAAATAAATCCCAATGCTATTAGCAATACTATCAATAATTCTTTCATTTCATATACCCTCCCATTTTTTCAACTTATTCTGCTAAAAGTCAACCGTAATTCTCAGAAATTACGGCTAAAACCTGTGGATATATTAGTTCTACTAATCTCATGATATTACAAAATAGCCAAATAATCAATCGAATTTCGCAATTTAAGACATGTATCTCCACGCAAAAAAATGCGACAATAGTCGCATTTTTTTATTAATTTAAACTGTCTTCGTAAAGTGACAATATATCATTCATGTTTTTCACCGAATTTTTTTCACTGATATATAGCCTGACCTTTCCTGTAAGTTTCTTATTGTACCTTATCTTTACGCCTTTTTTAAAAAAGCTTTTTATCTGTTTTGTTTGTTTAGCTTCATTATTATCCAATCTAATATTTGCCGTCATATTGCCACCCTCTTTCCTTTACTATTGAAATTCAAATCCTGATTTTTATTGTATCATATATCTGCAAGAATTTATGTTAAATATTCATTACTGATTGCAGCCACTATATATTCGGCAGCCCCCAGCCCTTCAATCCTGGCTTTCCTGTCATATTCCTCCGGTATTATGCAGGTATCTCCTTTTTTCATTGGTATTTGGCAGTCCTCATACATCAGCCGCAGATTTCCAGTTACTGCAGTAACGGCCCTAAACCTGCCCGGCTCATAAATATGATACTCTCCCGGTTTAAGGGCTCTATAATCAATTTCAAAGTATTCACATTTAATTACATTTAAAAAACCATCCTTTAAGAAATCATAAACATTAACGACACAAGGCAGTTCTATGGAGTAATCAATTGCTCCCATGGCCTTGTCTAGATGCAGCTCTCTTTCCTTTCCGCAAGCATCTTTTCTGCCCCAATCGTGAATCCTATATGTCAGGTCTGAGGGTTGCTGCACTTCATAGGCCAATATACCTTTTCCTATACAGTGTACCGTCCCGGCAGGTATAAATATAAAATCTCCTTTCTTTACCTTAACATAGTTCAACACCTCGGAAATAAGCCCCTTTTCCAACAGATACCTGAACTCCTCCTGACTTATCATCCTGTTGAATCCATATACAATAAAGGAGTCCTCTTCACACTCTAATATTATCCATGCTTCATTCTTACCATTCCTGGCGTTTTCAATATTTATTGCGTATTCATTATCCGGATGCACCTGTAACGACAATGTCTCCCTGGCATCTATAAGCTTTATCAGTATAGGAATATTTCCTGCTAAAGACCCTGTCTCCCAGCTTTCTCCGGCGATTTCATCCCCTATATCCTTATTATAATTATATAATCGTCTTCCTCCCCAAATCCTCCCCACTATAATAGGATTTGTTTTGTAGGGCTTCACAACATTCCCTCCCGATAAAAAGAAGTAAGGTCTGATAACCTCTTACTTCAATCTATTAAATAGCATAGAAAAGTGAAACCCGATGATCATTAAATTCATCCGCAAAAGACAAAGTCCGGAACAGACTTTCTGTACCGGACTGCTTTTATATACTGTATCCCTTGCTCTAATCAGTTCTCATTAATATTAA
>JAQVFD010000153.1 GCA_028697435.1 Clostridiaceae bacterium | reverse complement strand
TGCTTCTGTGGAAAAAAGGCATTGGGGTACTTAAGGAAGCAATAAAGGAAAGAAAGAATGTAAGAAATATACTTCTTTGTTCCTTTTTTATAACAATTAACTGGGGCACCTATATATGGGCTGTAAATTCAGATAGAATCCTGCAATCCAGTATGGGATATTTTATTAATCCATTGATGGTGGTTCTATTGGGAAGAGCTGTTCTTAAAGAAAAACTCAATGTATTTCAGTATGTTTCTATAGGCTTTGCAGCTATAGGAGTAATTATCATGACTGTGCAGTATGGCAGCATACCTTGGGTTTCACTTTTACTGGCAGCAAGCTTTGCATTTTATGGTTTATTTAAGAAGCTTCTTAAGGTTGAATCCCTTACAGGCTTAGTATTGGAAACAGCTGCAATTACACCCTTGGCATTGGGTTATATACTGTTCAAATTATTTAGCGGGCAAAGTGCCATATATTCTGTATCAATACCGACTCTTCTTATGTTAGTTTGTTCCCGAATTGTAACAGCTTTACCGCTGCTTTGGTTTGCCATGGGAGCGGCCAGGGTTAAGCTATCGACAATAGGTGTTCTACAGTATGTATCACCGACAATAAGCCTTTTTATTGGGATTTTTATGTATGGCGAGAAGTTTACCAATACCCATTTATTAAGTTTTTCTTTTATATGGGTAGGGCTCATAATATATACTTTCTCTAATATTGAAGCAATCAGTAAATTTAGAAACTCGTTTCAAGCCAATCCGGATAAATCTGGGTGATGGATTTTAACCCTTGACATGAGGCTTATTTTGGAGTAAGATGAATGAAAATTGTTTCTTATGGCAATGAAGAGGATCAGTAGAGGATAAGATTCTGATAGAGAGGGAAACCCATCGGCTGGAAGGTTTTCTGAGATTATTCTTCTTGAACCCGCCCTCCGAGCTGCAGATGAAAAGTCTTGCCGCAGTCCTGCGTTATGGGCATATGAGAGGACTATACATATGTATTGTCAAATTGGGTGGTACCGCGAGCAACCTTCGTCCCTTTATAGGGGATGAAGGTTTTCTGTTTTTTTATAATAATACTAAGGAGGATAACAGTATGGATGGAGGAAGTGTACAAATTCTAATTGCTATGGTTTTATACATGGCGGTAATCATTGCTATCGGACTGTACTATGCGAAGCGTGCCAATGAAAGCAGCGACAATTATCTTATCGGGGGAAGATCACTGGGACCTTGGGTAGTTGCTATGGGTGCCGAAGCATCCGACATGAGCGGATGGCTTTTGATGGGACTTCCGGGAGTCGCATACTGGTTTGGGTTAAGCGACGCTGTATGGACTGCAATAGGGCTTGGTATAGGAACATATTTGAATTGGCTATTGGTGGCCAAGAGGCTTCGCACGTACTCACACATAGCAGGAGATGCAATAACTATTCCGGATTTCTTCAGCAACAGATTCAAGGAAGATAAAAAAGTTATAATGATAATAGCAGCTCTTTTTATATTAGTATTTTTTAGTGTGTATGCCGCAAGCTGCTTTGTAACGGTAGGAAAGCTTTTTAGCACATTATTCGGTACAAAATATATTTACATGATGATTATAGGGGCATTGTTCGTAGTATTTTATACATTTATCGGAGGTTTTCTGGCTGAAAGCGCATCAGATTTTATGCAAGGTATTGTTATGATATTCGCATTGACTACTGTGCTGATAGCAGGTGTTGTTACTGCAGGAGGGCTATCGGCGGTTATTGAAAATGCAAAGGCAATACCAGGTTTTTTTGATTTCTTTGGTATAGCGCAACCCCTGCTTGAAGGCGGGGTTCAGCAAATTGGAGAATCAGGTAAGCCATTGTTTGGTGAAGCGGGCAGCTACGGATTATTAACTATAATATCAACACTGTCCTGGGGGTTGGGGTATTTTGGAATGCCTCAGGTATTACTGAAGTTCATGGCTATTAAAAAATCCAATGACTTAAAATTATCCAGAAGAATAGCTGTAGTATGGGTTGCCATTTCCCTTACCGCTGCAGTAGCCATAGGTATTATAGGCAGGGTAGTCTACCCGGATGCGCTGCTTACGCAAAGTGCGTCAGAAAGTATATTTATACTGATGTCTACAAATTCTTTCATACCGATATTTGCGGGAATTGTTATGGCGGGGATACTGGCGGCAACAATCAGTTCCTCGGATTCATATTTGCTTATTGCTGCTTCTGCGTTTTCTAAAAATATCTATCAGGGCATCATGAAAAAGGAAGCAACGGATAAACAGGTTTTACATGTATCTAGGATTACTCTGATTGTACTGGCTATAATTGCAATGGTAATTGCCTTAGACGAAAACAGCATCATTTTCAAAGTGGTTTCCTTTGCATGGGCGGGCTTTGGCGCAACCTTCGGACCTATTATGCTGTTTTCCCTGTTCTGGAAGAGGACCACAAGAACCGGTGCAATTGCAGGGATGCTGGTCGGAGGAGGAATGGTCTTCATATGGAAATTGCTTCTCAAGCCAATGGGAGGGGTTTTTGGAATCTATGAATTATTTCCTGCATTTGTATTGTCCTGCCTTGTCATTTATATAGCATCCTTGCTGTCTGAAGAGCCCTCGAAAGAAATACAGGATGAGTTTGAACTGGCTAAAACCCTTGAAGTATAGTCTATTACATATTAATATGCACTTGAAAAAATCCTTGCGTGAGCAAGGATTTTTTACTATATGCATTTATCATTTGACATTACACAACGTGAAATGTTATAATTTGTGTAACGAAGATAAAGGATGTGATTTAATGGATAGAGTTACTCTGATATCGAAGAAAGAATTGGATATTTATATGAATACTACACGTCAGAAGCTTTTACGGCAGTTAAGCATTGCAAATGCTCCTATGACTCCGAAGATGCTGGCAGATAAACTGCAAATATCTGCATCCGGTGTGCAGCATCATATAAAGAAGCTTATGCTGCTGGGGCTGGTAGAACTGGACCATACTGAGCTAATAAATGGCATAACAGCAAGCTTCTATAAGCCTGCTCAGGTTACGGTACAGGTAGGTCTGACACAATCAGATGCCTTTGCAGAACAAAGGAAAGTGTTGATACAAAATTCAATTGCCCAAGTGTATGACGGTTTTCAAAAACAGATGAAGAAGCGCATTGAATTACATGGGGATAAAGATCCTTATAACCTGAAAAAGAGGGGAGATATTATGTCAGGTGTTGTTCATTTGAACAGGCAGCAATCTGATGATCTGATGAGGCTTATAACTGAATATATAGAGGGGCATGTTACACCAACAGCCGACAGCAGCCCATGGGAATATGCAATCATAGCATATAATGCAGAGAATATTTGCGATGAATAAAATGCATCAGACGATTATTTTTATTAATAGTTTTTCCATAGGAATAATAATACCAGTACTTAATCTGATTCTGTTGGAAAAGGGCTCAAACTTGCAGACCCTGCCCTTGCTTCTGGCAATATATTCAATTACCGCTTTATGTTTAGAACTGCCAAGCGGTATTTGCGCAGATATATATGGTCGCAAGGCATCATTTTTACTTGCCTGCGGGTTTCAATTCATATCCTTTTTGATTTTGATTGCAGCTAATGATTTGGTATGGTTGATATTTGCTATTATGTTTTTGGGGTTGGGTCGTGCGTTTTCCTCGGGAAGCCTGGATGCCCTATTCATAGATCAAGCGACATATCTGAACGGAGAAGGCTGCCTTGCTAAAGTAACCGCGCGTATGGCCGTATTAGACGGTGCAGGACTGGCAGCTGGAAGCATTTCAGGGGGAATAATGTCAAGCGTTATAGGTACTCACCTTATTAATATAATATTTCGTGCAGTACTTATCATTGTGATTTTTGTACTATGCATGATATTTGTAAAAGAGAATACTAACCATGACACAAAACAGCAGACACCTTTAATTGAGCATATAATACAAGAGAAACAGATTATATTTTCAACACCAAAATTTGCTTTAATATTCATGGGGGTTTTTTTCACAGGATTTTTTCTTTTTACCATAGAAACTTATTGGCAGACTGCTTTTATGCAAATCCCTACTGCTAAGAACAGTTCTTGGCTGCTTGGGATTATTACTTTTTTAGGATTTTTGGCAGTAGCCCTTGGGAATATTTTTGCTCAAAAATTACTGGATAAATTCAGCAGCAAATGGTGGAATATTTATAATATATGTCGAATTATTCATGCAATATGCATTATTGTTTTTGCCGTTCAGAAAAATGGAGCAGGTTTTATGCTTTGGTATACCGGAGTATACTTGGTTTTGGGAGTTGGAAATGTTGTTGAAGGTACTTTAATAAATAAATTAACACCGGACCACATGAGAGCAAGTATACTATCCCTGAATTCCTTTGTTATACAAGTTGGGGCGTTGTGTGCTTCTGTTTTCAGCAGCATAATGATACTGAAACTGAAATTCACAGGGGTATGGATTACTGCGGGAGTACTGTTGGGAGGATATGCAATTTTTATGACTGCCGCCATATATAAGAGTAGTAGGAAAGCAGAAGTTAAACATACCCGTTATATATGATTACCTTCGCATTCATGACAAATACATCAAACTCTTCTTCGAAATCATGAGAATCCAATGATATCATAGAATCCGATAAAAAGTCTAAAAATAGGGATCCATTTTGTATTCGGTAGGAGAAGTTCCGACCTTTTTTTTGAAGGTGGATGTAAAATGACTGTGGCTGGAGAAACCGCACATCATACTTATTTCTGTAACGGTATATTCATTAGATTTCAGCATCTTCTTTGCCTTTTCTATTTTGAGATCCAATAGATATTCATATGGAGTTCTGCCAGTTTCAGCTTTGAAACTCCTTATAAAACCGAACTTATCCATTTTTATAAGATCAGCCAGCTCGGTACAGGAAACACCGGCTGTGTAATTTTCATTCATGTAGTCAACCGCTGCTTTTATGTTTTCTGTATTGCACTTGGATTGAGTATATGTCTTTTTTGAGAGATTGTGCTTTACATATCGCAGCATATTTCCGACTATCAGTAAACTAAGGTTTTCTATCATAAATTCATAGCCGGATTGTTTATACTTGAGTTCTTCCAAAAATAAACGAACGAGCAAGTTGATATCATGGGTTATATTAAAGGAGTCATTTGAAAATTCTATATCTGATGTGTTGTATAGTTCTAATGAAGCATCCTGCACAAAGCTTTTGTCAATATGTAATCCGCAAATGCTAAATCCTTTTAAGTCCGAGACAAGTCCATGCTCCTGCATAGGGTTAACGGCAAATAATGTATTACTCTTACGATGATAAATTTTATTGTCAATCTTAGTTGAAGGAATGTTGGTATGACATAAGTCGAATTCATAGCTGTTATGAAAGTGGGTACCCTGAGTTATGTTTGTTGCTCTGTTAGTATTTATTACGGCGATATTTTCACTGCAAAGATTTTCAATTACCACTTTTGCATCTTCAACATTATCAAAAGGAACATTACCTGCTAAATCAATTACCTTTTGTAAATCAACAGACATTTACTCACATCCCGCAATTATTATTATACGGTAATTATAGCATATTTTGTAATAGTTATAATTTAAATTATCTTTTAAAATATCAATTTTATAATAGCAGCAGCAA
>JAQVFD010000152.1 GCA_028697435.1 Clostridiaceae bacterium | reverse complement strand
ATGTTGTAGAGTTTTTCGAGCTGAAGAATTTTGTATATATAGCAAAATCCATATCAAAAAGCCAGAAAGGAATTCATTGGGCGGTTCCTGAAAAATATAAGGTAAAGGAGCTCCGGTGGGTAGAAGCAATACTTGATCCGGAAGGCACCGGAATAAAGACCTTCTATATCTATGACAACTACTCCGAAACACTGGCAGACATCAGGAAAAGAAAAGCAAAATGTTTAAATAAGCTGGATATCCTGAAAAAAGAAATCATAAAGAAGGTGGAAGCGGAGCTTGGCATACAGGTGAGAGGCAGCGGGGAAATAATCGTAAGCAAGACCCAGACCAATCTGATAAACAAGTTTAATGAAAGCAGCATGCTTCAACCTGCGGGAGAAACATATATAAATGTAACTTACAGGGTAAAAGCCGGGGAAGAAATGCTGGAGCTTATGAAGGACATAGAAGAAATGAAGGGCGAAGAAGCCATAGAAGAGGCGCTGATATTGGAAAAGCTTTCAGCGCAGTTATCCCTCAGGGGCAGCGAGATACTGGAAGTCATGGATGCTGTGGCAGAATTTGACCTGATAATAGCAAAGGCGTATATGGCCAACGGCTATAATGGGATAAAACCTGTGATCAGCGATGAGGAAAAGCTTGTAATAGTAAATGGAAGGCACCTTCTGGTAGAAACAAGCCTCCGAAAGAAAGGAAGGCAATTTACTCCCATAAGCATAAGCCTGAACAGAGGAACGGCACTTATAACAGGGGCCAATATGGGGGGGAAGACCGTATCTCTCAAGATGGCGGGCTTGATTGCAGCAATGGCTCAGTACGGATTTCTAGTACCTGCGGATCATATGGAGATGGGGATGAATGAATTCATATATATTTCTGCAGGAGATGAACAATCTATAGATATGGGACTCAGTACCTTTGGCGCAGAAATCCGCTCGGTGAAGGAAGCGCTGATAAAGTCGGAGGAAAAAGGGCTGATATTGATAGATGAATTGGCCAGGGGGACAAACCCCCATGAGGGCTATGCAATATCCAAAGCAATAATAAGCTATCTTAAAGATAAGCCCTGTATAGCAGTAATTACAACACATTTTGACGGACTTGCGGGAGAAGGGATCAAACACTTGCAGGTCAAAGGGCTTAGGGATTTAGATTTTAAAAGTATCAAGGATCCTGATGTAATATCGGAATACATGGACTATACCCTAATAGAAGTAGAAGGGGAATCCAGGGTTCCTCAGGACGCTATAAATATATCCCGCCTGATGGGAATACCCGAAGAAATACTGCAACAGGCGGAGGAAATAATGAATGAGTAGGGACAGGGGGACGTTTCCATTGTCCCTCTCATAAGTCATAAGGAGGGATGAAATGAGCAGTCTTAAGCTTGACAGAAGGCTTATTGACAGTGCAAGAGAATCAGCCGGGCAAATAGCCGAAGATACGCAGAAGTTAATTGATATTCATACTACAGAGGCAGTGGAAAGAACAATTACAAGACTTTTAGGGGTAGATGGCACAAATGATGTTGGAACTCCTTTGCCGAATGTTGTAGTGGAAAATATCAAAAGGGTCGGAGGTCTCAGCATCGGGGCGGCATATTTCCTGGTAAATGCAGTTTTGAACACGGGACTGACAACTCAGGAAATTGCTGAAAAGGTATCAGTGGGGGAGCTGGATTTGACCAAGCTGCCCGCAAAGCCTGAACAGGAAATAAAGGATAAGGCCTACGAACTGGCTGCAAAAATGGTTGAAAGGATAAAAGGCAACAGGGAAAAGCGGGATGAATATCTGAACACTATTGGGGAAGGCAAAAAACCATATCTTTATGTAATTGTCGCTACCGGAAACATATATGAAGATGTAGTGCAGGCACAGGCTGCAGCAAAGCAGGGGGCAGATGTAATAGCTGTTATCAGGACGACAGGTCAGAGCCTTCTGGATTATGTGCCTTACGGAGCTACTACGGAAGGCTTCGGAGGAACCTATGCCACCCAGGAGAACTTCAGGATTATGAGAAAGGCTCTTGATGAAACAAGCCGGGAGGTTGGAAGGTATATAAGGCTTTGCAACTATTGCTCGGGGCTCTGTATGCCGGAGATAGCAGCAATGGGTGCCATGGAAAGGCTTGATGTAATGCTGAATGACGCATTATACGGAATACTTTTCAGGGATATCAACATGCAGAGGACCTTGGTGGATCAGAATTTTTCAAGGATAATAAACGGCTTTGCCGGGGTAATAATCAATACGGGGGAAGACAACTATCTTACAACATCAGATGCAGTTGAAGAAGCCCACACAGTATTGGCATCCCAGTTCATAAATGAACAGTTTGCCTTGAAGGCAGGAATACCTGAGGAACAGATGGGTCTGGGACACGCCTTTGAAATGGAACCGGGAATAGAGAACGGTTTCCTTTTGGAGCTTGCCCAGGCACAGATGGCAAGAGAAATATTCCCCAAAGCACCTTTAAAATATATGCCTCCTACCAAGTACATGACAGGCAACATATTTAAAGGACATTTGCAGGATGCGCTTTTTAACATAATATCAATATGGACGAATCAGGGCATACAGCTTCTCGGGATGATGACTGAAGCCTTGCATACCCCTTTCATGTCTGATAGAGCTCTCTCCATAGAGAATGCGAGATATATATTCAACAATATGAGAAACATCGGAGATGAAGTGGAGTTTAAAGAAGGGGGAATAATTCAGACCAGAGCCGCAGAAGTGCTTAATAAGGCAGCTGCTCTTCTGAAGGATATTGCAGAAGAAGGGCTTTTTGCAACCCTTGAGCAGGGCAAATTTGCAGGGGTGAAGAGGAGCAGAACCGGCGGAAAAGGGCTGGACGGCGTAACGGAAAAGGATGCGAAATATTTGAATCCATTTATAGATATGATGTTGGATAGATAGGAGGTGTTTAGATGAGTTCCGGTTTGTATTCCATGAATAAGAAAGAATTCGATATAACCTTTGATCCCAAGAGAGTGAAGCCCTATGGGGATACAATGAACGACGGCAAGGTGCAGCTGAGCTTCGCCCTTCCCATGAAGGCAGATGAACTGGCAAAAGAGGCTGCTAAGCTTTATGCAATGAAGATGGGACTTGAAGAGCCTAGTGTAGTGCATATGGCGGACCTGGGAGTCGGATACTCCTTCTTTGTAGTCTACGGAAGCTGTAATCACGCAATCGATATAACGGATATAAAGGTGACTAAGGTTGAAAGCTCTGTAATGAGCATGACAGAGGTGGATGAATATATAAAGAAAAATATAGGAAGAAAGCTGATAGTCATAGGCGCCAGCACAGGAACCGATGCTCATACCGTCGGAATTGATGCAATAATGAACATGAAGGGTTATGCGGGACATTACGGACTAGAAAGATATGAAATGATAGAAGCCCATAACCTCGGTAGTCAGGTGCCAAATGAGGAATTTATAAAAAAAGCTGTGGAGCTAAATGCAGATGCACTTCTTGTATCTCAGACGGTGACCCAGAAAAACGTACATGTGCAGAACATGACCAACCTGATTGAACTGCTTGAAGCGGAAGGGCTTCGGGATAAGTTCATAGTTGCTTGCGGAGGACCCAGGATTAACCATGAGCTTGCAAAGGAACTGGGGTATGATGCAGGCTTCGGAGCAGGAACCTATGCAGAGGATATAGCATCTTATATATGTCAGGAGATTAAGGCATAAAAAACGGCGTGAGCCGTTTTTTTTATGCCCTAATCTGCAGATTATATACAAATTGCGACCATTCATCGATGTATATTGACATATAATTACAAAATTAGTAGTATTGTTCCATGTAAATAATTAACAAGGATATAGTAAATGAAAGGTGGTAAATCAATGTTAAACAAATCGATCCTTATGGGCAGGCTTACAGCTGATGCCGAAACGAAGACCTTTGACGAAAAGAAAAGGGTGTCCAATTTCACCATGGCAGTTGACAGGGATTATGTAGGAAATGACAATAGCAGACCTGCGGATTTCATCCAGATTGTTGCCTGGAACCTTCCGGAAAAATTCATATCAAAATATTTGAAGAAAGGGGAGCTTGTTTCTGTTGAAGGCAGGCTGCAGAGCAGGAAATATGAAAAGGAAGAGGTGCACTATATAACAGAGCTCTATGCGGATAATGTGTACCCTACAAGCTTCAAAAAGAGCGAATGATACAAAATTTGAGGTAATCGGATAAAGCAGGTGTGGTTGCCACACTCCTGTAAAGGAGGTGGTGCTTATGAGTACATACGAGGCATTGTCTTTGATGATAATGTTCGCTGTGTTAGTCATGACAATTCTGAGTATCAGAATGAAATAACCACCCTGCTAACACCAGGGTGGTTATTCTATTAGTTTAGTCTAACCTACCGGGCAACCGCACCTTGCGGTGCCGATTACCTCATTTATAGTATACCATAAATACAAAATTTGTAAACATTAAAATCGGTACACGCATAATATATTGATATACGCATGAAAAAGGCGTATAATGTAAACCATAAGGAGAAGTAAGGTAACAATACCAAATCATAAAGGCGATATTGCTCCCGGGACACTAAATAGTATTCTGAAGCAGGCAGGACTGAAATAATGCTTTTGCCTGGGAAATTGAAAGGAGATATATTATGCGTAAATTGACTTATATGGCAGTATTTGAACCGACAGAAACAGGCTATAGCGTATACTTTCCGGAGCTTCCGGGGTGTGTAAGCTGTGGAGATAACTTTGAAGCTGCACTGAAGCAAGCTGCTGAAGCACTGGAATTGCATATATACGGCATTGAAAAAGATGGGGAAGAATTACCTGTTCCTTCTGAACTTCCACAGGTAGATCCAGGGACAGTATCCGGATATATCTTATCTCCAATAACTATTTTTCCGGATATTGTGCGGAATGAAATGGACAATAAGGCGGTGAAAACAAATCTGACCTTACCTGCCTGGTTGAAAGAAATGGCGGAAGCCCAAGGCGTCAATTACTCAAAGTTGCTTCAGGCAGCCCTTATGGATTACCTTGGCATCAGCCACAGTACACGGCATGACAGTAAGTAGGATTTAAAGGGAGGTTATACTATAAAAAAGTCAAATAAGAGTCTTATATTTTTGCTTATTATAACCTTAGCGCTTTTTGGATATGTATCAGCTGATACTGAGTTCAAGGATGTAAAAAAGTCCGATTGGTATGCAGAGGCAATTGGCAAGTTGGATACGCTTGATATAGTAAACGGACTGCCTGACGGCAGCTTCAACCCACAAGGGGAAGTCACAAGGGCGCAATTCATAAAAATGTTGGTACAAGCTATGGAGTACAAGAAGATAGACAGCGTAAGCTTTGTGGACATGAAGCCCCACTGGGCTTCCGTATATGTGGAAACGGCATTGAGAAATAAGGTCATAATCAAGGCAGAAGAAGGGGACAGGTTCTACCCCGATGCGCCAATATCAAGAAAAGATATGGTAATGATGATGTGCAGGGCTTTGGAACTGGAACCCTCAGAAGGAGCTAACCCGTATTATGATTTGGAGGAGGCGGAGGGTTACTTTACAAAGGCATATGAAGAATACCTTGTAAGGGGTATCCCCATAAACGGTAAGATAGTATTCAACCCCAGGGGAGTAACCACAAGGG
>JAQVFD010000151.1 GCA_028697435.1 Clostridiaceae bacterium | reverse complement strand
CTGCAAGGCTGTGCACATTCACCTCTGTTAGCATCTCTGCCTGTCATGTAATTACTTAGCAGGCATCTGCCTGAGTATGAAATACACATTGCTCCATGTACAAACGCTTCATATTCTATGCTTTTTGGAGACTTTTCTATGGTTTCTCTAATCTCCTCAAAGCTCAATTCTCTTGCCAATACGATTCTTTTTATCCCCTGACTATGCCAGAACTCTGCGCTCAAATAATTTGTATTACTGGCCTGAGTGCTTAAATGCAGATGCATATCAGGCAATACTTTCCTGGCTGTCATTATTACGCTTGGGTCCGATACAATAAGTGCATCGGCTCCTGCATCTCCCAGGCTCTTTATATATTCATCCAAGCCTTCCAAATCTTCGTTGTGGGGTATAACATTTACGGTTACATATAGTTTTTTACCATTATCATGGGCATACTTTACACCCTCTTTGATTTCGTCAAGGGTAAAATTGCCTGCAGCAGCCCTGAGACCATATTTTTCACCACCAATATAAACCGCATCCGCACCATAAATAACTGCCATTTTCAATTTTTCCAAGTTTCCCGCGGGAGCAAGTATTTCAGGTTTATTCAATGAACTCAACCTCCTTAAGCTTGCAGCATATTGATATACCGTCACCCATAGGTATTATTACCGTCTCCAGACTCTCACAGGAAGAAATAAAGCTCAGAAACTTCTTGAGCCTTTTTACAATAGTGATTTTTCTTCTTATAAGCAGACTTCTTTCAGCCACCATTCCCCTGAAGAGCACATTGTCACATATAAACAGGCCGCCAATCTTAAGCTTACCAATGCTTTTTTTCATAAAGTCCATATATTGCCCTTTTGCCGCATCAACAAATATCATATCAAAGCTGCCGGGAATATCTTCTAATATTTCTTCCGCAGCTCCGGTTATTATATTAATACTATTTTCCATGCCGGCTTTCCTGACAAAATCTGCCGCCAATGCAGCAGATTCTTCATTTCTTTCAATTGTAGTTATAGAAAAGCCTTCCCACGCACAAATTCCCATATGAATTGCCGAATAACCTATAGCCGTGCCTACTTCCAGTATATTCTTTACCTTTACGGTTTTTATAAGCACTGCCAACAGCCTTGCAATATCAGGAGTAATAATAGGTACATGATTCTCCCTCGCATACTCTTCCATTTCTTTTAATATTCCACCGCGCTCAGGTATCATACCAATAAGGAAGCTGTCAATATAATCATGATTTATGTTTGCCACCATATCACCTCTCCTTCAGATGCCAGATACCAGACGCCAGAACTTTAGTATCCCTTCGAAGCCCTTCTCAACTCTAGCGTCTCGTGACTCGCGGGCCCATTATTCATCTATATTTATTCTGAGCATTGATATGCTCGTTGTATGTTTTCGTGAAAACATGGGACCCGTCATCCAGTGCAAAGAAATATAAAAGATCTGTATCCTCTGGATACAGGGCCGCCTCTATTGCCGCAAGACCCGGTGATGCTATGGGTCCGGGGGGCAAGCCTGCATATTTGTATGTGTTATAGGGCGAATCGATCTCCAGGTCCTCGTATAACAGTTCTTCCTTTGGTTCTTCAAACAGATATTGAACAGTGGCACAGCTTTGAAGCAGCATTTTCTTTTTCAGCCTGTTATGAAATACTCCTGATATAGTCTTTCTCTCCTTATCCAACCTGGCTTCCCTTTCTATTATAGAAGCCAGCGTTACCACCTGATCAATGCTCATATTCAATTCTTTGGCCCTGTTTCTGAATTTATCCGTAAAAACATCATCATATCGACTCAAAAGCTTGTTTATAATAGTTTCAGCCGTTGTATTCTTAAATATCTCGTAGGTATCCGGAAATAAATAGCCTTCAAGTTTATTTTCTCTGTCAGGAATCTGTTTTATAAACTCATATTCATATAAATCTGCTTTTAAAGCATTTTGTATGCTCTCCGGGCTTACAACTCCTAAACTGTTTAACTTCTCAACTATCTGCTTTAGATTGTAGCCTTCCGGTATTGTAAATTTTATTGTATCTACAATAGCATTACCGCTGTTACTGATAACTTCAATTATTTCCGGTACTCCCATGGAGGCACTTATGTTGTACTTCCCTGCCTTTATACCCTCCGACTTATCATTAAGCTTGCTGTACAATTCAAAAACCAAGCTGTCTTTTATCAGTTTTTCCTTTTCCAGAATATCTGATACCGCTTTCAGGCTGCTTCACTTGGGAATTATAATTTGTTTCTCTGAATCAGATACTGTACTTACAGGCTTGAGGCTATTGCTGTAATAGAAATAACACGCAACTGCAGATATCACAATGAGAAATGTAATGAATCTGAATATGTTGATTTTACGTTTTACCATCGCAACCACTTCTTTCGCAATTCCTTAGAATGTAAAATTTTGTCCATTCCTGAGTTTGGTACGAATATATTCAATTAATTATATAATGCTCAACATATTTTGACAAGTTTAATAATATTATGGATGAAGCATGTGAGTGCCAATTATTTAGATAATAAGGAAAATAGAAGAATGCAACGCATTCTTCTATTTTCTTGACTTTGCCCTGAGGCTGCTGTCCAATATTCTCTTTCTAAGTCTGATTGACTTAGGAGTAACTTCCACAAGCTCATCTGCTGTAATAAATTCCAGGCACTCCTCCAGGCTCATCTCTAAGTGAGGAGTCAGCCTTAATGCATCATCTGAACCTGATGCTCTCATATTTGACACATGCTTCTTCTTGCAAACATTTACTTCTATATCATCGGATTTTGCATTCTCTCCCACTATCATACCTTCATATACTTTTACTCCCGGTCCAATGAACAAATAGCCCCTTTCCTGTGCATTATAGAGTCCGTAAGTTGTAGTCTCACCACTTTCATAGGCTACAAGAGAACCTCGGGACCTATCGGGTATCTCCCCTTTATATTCCTCATAGCCATGAAAAATATGATGCATAGTGCCGTTGCCTTTTGTATCTGTCATAAACTGAGACCTGTAGCCTATAAGCCCTCTTGCGGGAATCTTAAACTCAATCCTTAAGTAACTGTCGCTGCTGTTACTCATATTCATCATCTCAGCCTTCCTTGGCCCTAATCTATCCATTACAACCCCCATGAACTCCTCAGGTATTTCAACAATGAGATGCTCAATTGGTTCACATGTTACACCGTTTATGTTCTTGAATATTACATTTGGCTTGGATACCTGGAACTCATAGCCCTGTCGCCTCATTGTCTCAATCAGTATCGAAAGATGTAGTTCGCCTCTTCCCGCAACCTCAAAGGTATCGGGAGAATCTGTTTCCGTGAGTCTCATTGCTACATTTGTTTCCAATTCCTTAAACAGTCTTGACCTAATATGCCTCGAAGTGACATAGTCTCCTTCACGGCCTGCAAAAGGGCTGTTGTTTACGCTGAATGTCATAGTAATAGTTGGTTCATCAATATTGACAAAGGGTATGGCCTCCGGATTCTGAATATCGCAAATTGTTTCTCCGATGTTTATATCGTCTATTCCCGAAACAGCAATTATGTCACCGAGTAATGCTTCTTGTACCTCTATCCTCTTAAGACCCATGAAGCTGTATATCCTGCTTAGCTTGACACTCTGCAGTGTTCCGTCACCCTTGCATAGCGCTGCATTCATACCGGAGATTACGCTTCCTCTTTCAATTCTGCCTATTGCAATCCTTCCGACATACTCATCATATTCGATATTAGTGACAAGCATCTGAAAAGGACCCTCCCAATCTCCTCTTGGAGGTTCAACATAGGATATTATGGTATCAAAAAGAGGGGTTAGATCCTTAGACTCATCCTTCATACTCAGTTTCGCCACTCTTTGTTTTGCGGAAACATATACAATCGGGAATTCCAATTGTTTATCATCTGCACCCAGTTCTATGAATAAATCGATAATTTCATCAATTACTTCTTCAATTCTTGAATCCGGCCTGTCAATTTTGTTTATTACCACAATAGGCTTCAATTGAAGCTCAAGAGCCTTTTTCAACACAAAACGCGTCTGAGGCATTGGTCCCTCTGCTGCATCTACAATCAGAATTACGCTGTTCACCATCTTCAGGACCCGCTCTACTTCGCCGCCGAAATCCGCATGTCCGGGAGTGTCTACAATATTAATCTTAATATTGTTATATATCACAGCAGTATTTTTCGCGAGTATTGTAATGCCCCTTTCCCTTTCCAAGTCATTAGAGTCCATAACTCTCTCAACAATATTTTCATTTACCCTGAAGGTGCCGCTCTGCCTTAAAAGCCCATCCACCAAGGTTGTTTTGCCATGGTCAACATGAGCTATTATTGCTACATTTCTAATATCTTCTTTTCGTATTTTTTCCATTATATCTTCTCCAATTTAAATAAGGATTTTTAATGCCTTAGGCTTTAGTTCAAACACAGCATCATCTCTGCCCGGAATTTCTCCGTCTACTTCAATCAGACCTTTGCCGCCGCTTTTTACTTCGATCTTCCTGCCTTTGTAATGTGTAAGCTTTGGATGCTTCATATGCTTTCCTTTATATATAAGGGGAAAACTTTTAATAATATCCAACTTGCTTAAATTTCCTAGTATTATTATGTCAAAAAAGCCATCATCCATTACCGCATCAGGGGCTACCATCATTCCACCGCCAAAATATTTCCCGTTTGCAATTATCACACTATTCATAATCTCATTCAATTTCATTGAATCGTCTATTAACACTTCAAAGTTAATATTTTTGTACATAAGGACAGTGCTAAGGGTACCTAACATAAATGAAATAAAGCCGGAAAGCCTCTTTGAATGTTTATTTACTCTATTTGCAGTTTCAGCTCCTATACCTATGTCCGCAACATTCAAAAAATACCTTTCAGACATACTTCCGTCAGCGCAAAAAAAACTTAAATGTCCGACGTCTAATTGTTTTTCTTGGTCCCGGGCAAGAACTTCCAACAATGATTCTATATTTTTGTCAATACCTAGGGTTCTGATTAAATCACTGCCGGTTCCTCTTGAAAACACAACAAGCCTGGAATTTTCGTTAATGAGCCTGCCATCTTCAAAAAACCCGTTGACTACTTCATTCATTGTGCCATCTCCGCCGACAGACATAATTGTCTTATAGCCAAGTTTTAATGCTTTTTTTGCCATTTCGGCAGCATGTCCAGGGTATTCCGTCAGTCCTGTTTCAAATATGTAACCTGCTTCTGACAATGCCCTTTCATATCCGGGCCATTCCTTAATTGTTGTTTTGCTTGCCGAAACAGGATTCACTATAATATATATTTTGTCCATAACAGCTATATCTCCATGATAATCGGAAGAATCATGGGGTTTCTCTTTGTTCTCTCATATATAAAATTCCTGAGGCTTTCACGAACCTGGGATTTAATTGTTCCCCACTCTGTTATCTGTTTTTCCTCACATTTGATCAAAGTATCCTTTATTACTCCCCTTGCTTCCTCCATTAGATCCTCAGATTCACGGACATATACAAAGCCTCTTGCTATTATGTCCGGACCTGCCACTACTTGACCTGTTTCTTTGCTAATTGTGACTACCACCACGATCAGTCCGTCTTGTGAAAGATGCTTTCTGTCCCTTAATACTATGTTCCCGACATCTCCGACTCC
>JAQVFD010000150.1 GCA_028697435.1 Clostridiaceae bacterium | reverse complement strand
TAATAATATTCTTGATTCACTCAAGGAATCAACATTAAGTGCGGCTACTCCTTTAGAAAAGATAATTATAAGTATGGCCTGCAAAAATTCGATAAAAGCCGGGGATAATATAACGCCTGAGGAAATAAGTGTACTGTTGGAGAGATTGATGAAAACGAGCCTGCCCTATACATGTCCTCATGGAAGGCCAACTATAATAACCATGAGCAAATATGAACTTGATAAAAAGTTTAAGAGAATAATTTAGCTTCAGAGGTGTTGAGAAATTGGAACTGCCGAAAATTTGCATACTTGCAGGACCTACAGCCGTAGGAAAGACCGAAATATCTCTTGCTTTGGCAAAGAGTCTCTGCGGTGAGATAATATCTGCGGATTCTGCTCAGGTGTATAAATATATGGATATTGGAACGGCAAAGCTTAGGGAAGAAGAAATGCAGGGCATAAGGCATTATATGATAGATGAAGTTGATCCTGATATGAATTTCAGCGTATCAGAGTTTAGAGAAAGGGCAGAGCTTTATATAAGGGAAATCAACGAAGGAGGCAAGCTGCCAATTATAACCGGAGGTACCGGACTTTATATTAATTCACTGCTTAATAATCTTAATTTTACAGATTCTGTTTCAGATGAAGGGTACAGAAAGGAAATGCAGGAAACAGCTCATATAAAAGGATCTGAATATATACATTCTATGCTTGAAGCTGTTGATCCGGTATCCCATAAAAAGCTTCATCCCAATGACCTTAGAAGAGTGATTCGGGCACTGGAGGTTTATAAGCATACGGGCAAGCCCATTTCATACTTTCAGGAGGAATCCCGGAAACAACCGTCAAAATATCATTTTGCATACATCGCATTGACAATGAATAGGCAAAGACTATATGACAGGATAGATAAAAGAGTGGATAACATGATTGACATGGGTCTGGTAGAAGAGGTGGAAGGTCTCCTTAATAAGGGATATGATAAAGAACTTAATTCTATGCAGGCCCTGGGATATAAAGAGGTCGCAGATTATCTGCATGGATTTACTTCTAAGGAGGAAATGGTGAGGATACTGAAAAGAGATTCAAGACATTATGCAAAAAGGCAGCTTACCTGGTTCAGACAGGACAGACGCGTTAATTGGGTGGATGTTGATAATTTCTATAGCAGGAAAATACTTATGGAAAATATTATTAGGAATATTGCAGGAAAAATTCCTTTAATATAGAATAATTAACTAATAAATATATAATAATATAAATATATATAAACTTTACATTTGCTTATTTTATTTTGGAGGGGAATTGGATGAACAAAGTAAATATAAATCTTCAAGATGTGTTTTTGAACCAGGTAAGGAAAGAGCACATTGCTATTACTATTTATCTGGTAAATGGTTTCCAGCTTAGAGGAAATGTCAGAGGTTTCGATAATTATACAATAGTATTGGATAATGATGGAAAACAGCAGCTTGTTTATAAACATGCGGTATCAACTATTATACCAATTAAACCTATTAATTTCGCTTTCACTGATAACAGACCCGCGGAAAATCAAGTCAAATAATTATCAAAGCAGGCTCTTGTAAATCTACAAGGGCCTGTTTAATTGTTTGATTCATTGGGATTACTGATTTAGCGCATTGTCTTATTCTATACAATATGATAAAATAATGCAGGGAAAACAAACTTGTGAAGAGGTGATCTGATGCACTATAAGACCATAGATTATATGATTAACAAACTGAATATCAGTAAGAAGATAATAGATATCTGCGTATCCACAGAGGATGAGGTATTGGAACAATTCAAGAGGGTTGACGAGATATGTGAGTTCAATCAATATAAAGTTCTTGCCGCAATGCAGAAGCATAGAATCAGTGAAATGCATTTCAACTGTTCCACAGGATATGGATATGGAGATGTGGGACGTGAAGCCCTTGAGAAGGTTTATGCGGAGATATTTTCCTGTGAGGATGCTCTTGTAAGACCTCAAATAGTATCGGGCACCCATGCACTGGCTCTTTGTTTGTTTGGCGTATTAAGACCCGGTGATGAGCTTATATCAATTACCGGAAAGCCCTATGATACTTTGGAGCATATTATAGGAATAGATAATCGTCCTTCAGGTTGTCTCAGTGAAATGGGTGTGATATACAGCCAGATAGAGCTTACATCCGCAGGGAAGATTAATTATAATGAAGTAACAAAAAGGATAAATGAAAAGACTAAGATGATATTGATACAAAGATCCTTGGGCTATTCATGGAGATCTTCACTGACTCTGGAAGATATTGAGTATACAATTAAATTCATCAAAATAATGAATCCTAATATAATTTGTATGGTAGATAACTGCTACGGAGAATTTCTTGATTTTAAGGAGCCTACAGAGGCAGGCGCCGATATGATAGCAGGCTCACTGATTAAGAATCCCGGAGGAAGCATTGCACCTACGGGGGGATATGTATGCGGAAGAGCAGATTTGGTTGAAATGGCTGCCAACAGACTTATTGCACCGGGTATAGGAAAGGAGTGCGGGGCTACCTTAGGAATTAACAGGCTTTTTTTTCAGGGCTTGTTTATTGCCCCCCATATAGTATCTGAGGCAGTTAAAGGGGCAGTATTCTGCTCAAGGCTGTTCTCTAAGCTTGGATTTGAAGTCAACCCTGATTATAATGCCAAAAGAAGTGATATTATCCAGGCTATAAAGTTCAATAACAGAGAAGCGCTAATAGCTTTCTGCCAGGGCATTCAGAAGGGCTCCCCTGTTGATTCTTTTGTCAATCCTGAGCCTTGGGATATGCCGGGATATAAGGATCAAGTGATTATGGCCGCCGGTGGCTTTGTACAGGGAGCTTCAATTGAGCTAAGTGCAGATGCACCCTTAAGACCTCCGTATATTGCATATTTGCAAGGAGGAGTAACCTTTGAACATGTAAAAATAGGATTGATATATGCCTTGCAGAATCTATCAAGTAAAGGATACATTAATTTATAAAATAACTTCATGACATCAAAATCTGTATGATGCAACAGCTTAAGCAGGACTAATGAATATATTAGAATGTTTCACTAGTGCTGCTTTTCAATTTTATTTACAATCAACATTTGTAATGGTATATTTTTATTATTATTGCAATAATTTAAGTGATAGAGGTGGTAGTAGTGACAAGTCTTACCGAACTAATTAAAAATGATATTATATATGTGATTAATCCACAGGAGTACCGGAGGGAAGAGCTAATATGCCTATTAAAGAATCATCCTGAAATACGTTTTGTATCTTTGGCCGGTGCAGATCTTACCGGCAATAGTACAGATGAAAGAATACCTATAAGGGCTTTTTTTGAGGATATTGAAGAGTTCCTTAACGGTTCTGTTCAGACGGACGGCTCAGGTGTTGTATTGCCTGGAATAGCAACTCTTAATAACGGGAAATTGGATTTGGTTGCGGACACTAATTCCCTATGGTTCGTTGATTATAATTATGAGAACATTGATTATGAAACAAGCCGGCCTATTGGCACCTTAAGGATACCGTCCTTTCTGATGCACGATAACAAATATGTGGACTCAAGATCAATTCTGATACGCGCAATAAATCGTTTTAGGTCCGAAGTAACGGAGATTTTTGGAAAGTATCCGGATGTATGTAAAGAGTACGGATTTAGCTGCTGCGACATTGATGAGGTTTTGCTGACCTCAGCTACAGAGCTTGAATTTTGGGTGATGACTCCAAATGACAAAGCGGACGTAGAAGCCCTTACTGCTTCTCAGGAACTGCAAGAATCTTATTGGAAAAGAACTAAGGGAGTAGTCAGAACCTCTCTGGAGCAGTCGCTGCTCTTAATGGATAAGTACAATCTAAAACCGGAAATGGGGCATAAGGAAGTTGGCGGTATTAAAGCAAAGCTTGATGAAACAGGCAATCTCACACATATAATGGAGCAATTGGAGATAGACTGGAAATATGATACAGCACTCCAAGCGGCTGACAATGAAAAATGGGTCAGATATATTGTAAAAGAAGTATTCAGGAAAAACGGCCTTGATGTTACATTTAATGCAAAACCCATTGAAGGAGTTGCAGGAAACGGTGAGCATACTCATGTAGGAGTTGCTGTAAGGCTGAAGAATGGCAAAACAGTTAATTTATTTACTGCTCCGGATACAAAAAAAGACTTTTTAAGTACTATTGGATATGGAGCCTTGATGGGACTGCTTAAGAACTATGAAGCTATAAATCCTTTCATTTCATTTACCAATGACGCATTTAACAGACTAAAGCCGGGATTTGAAGCGCCGGTCTGCATAGTATGCTCCTTGGGGCACGATGTAAAAACACCATCGAGGAACAGAACGATACTTGCTGGATTGGTCAGAAATATGCAAAATCCGCTTGCTACACGTTTTGAGATAAGGTCACCAAATCCTAAGACCAATACTTATCTTGCACTTGCAGCGATTTATCAGTCAATGCTGGATGGTATAAGGGCTGTCTGCCAAGCCGGAAAAACTAAAGCCGAACTTGAAGAAGAAATATCCAAAACGCCGGAGTCCGAAGGATTTTATCTTGAGAAAGGCAGAGCTTACAGAAGTGAAGAAGATGTTTTCGAGTATTATTCCCAGGAGGATAGAAACAGATTATTCGGGGCTCATCCGGCAACAGTCTATGAGAATATTCAAAATTTGAGAGAATACCCGGAGAAGCTTGGTGTGATAATGGAAGGGAATGTTCTGGATGAAAGACTGGTAAATAGCTTCACCACAGCTGTAACAAACAGATGGGTAACCGAGATACTAAACAGACTGCTTCCGGAAAACATGGATACTGTGAGAAAGTGCAGAGCTGTACACAGCAAACAGAAAGCCCAGGATCTTGATATTACCTATTGGGCGCAGGTTGATCATCTTAGACAATACTTAATGAAAGACACTTATAATTCCAAGTCACTATTCACAAGGGTTAGGGAAGCAGCAAAAACTCAAGATTATGAAACACTATCGCAGCTTCAAAAAGAAATGGCTGAGAAAATAAGTGGACTGAAAGAGTTATATAATGAGTATAAGAGGAACTTAATTGATATATAATCTCCGCATCCAATTCCTTGATATTCGTGTACTTCCTTACCGGTGACAGGAAGTGTTTGAAATTGAGGGATTTTTTTTCTATGTCAATAAATGCGCTTATTCGCACAAATATGCGAATTTACCTTGAAATATTCATGTTATTGTGCTACGATAGGAAAAAATTGGACAAGCCTGTAGGTCGAAATGTGGAAATTACTTATATATAAGAATAGGAGGAAGAAAATGAAATCTCATTTGAAACATTTGGTAAAAATAATATTATTGATAGTAACAATAATGATGATCTTTACAAGCAATGTATTTGGTGCAGAAGATATTTATGCTGATGTAAAAAGTACAGCAGATGAATTGGCTGATGTTCTTGTAAATAATTATGGCGTTTCAGGAATTCAGTATGCATTGATTTCTGAAGGGAAAATTATTATTTCAGGCACATCGGGAATTTTCGGTAAAGACAATACCAAGACCTTAGACAATCAATCATTATTCGGAATAGGTTCAACAAGCAAAATGTTTACTACTACTGCCATTATGATGCTTTCAGATCAGGGTAAATTAAACTTGGATGAACCGATTG
>JAQVFD010000149.1 GCA_028697435.1 Clostridiaceae bacterium | reverse complement strand
AGGGAGCATATAGACTCATAAACTCGGCAGATGTAATTGTTTCTACATCTGTTGTCTCGTCTCCGATAAATTCCCTTGAATAAGGATTCTGTACGTCGTGATTCCCAGGCACAACAAATACGCAAGTACCCATATCTTTAATAAGCTTCAATCTTTCCGTCAATTCAATATGATCCTGTTTCGCTCCATTGCACGTGAGATCTCCTGTTATTAGCAAAAAATCCGGCTTTTCACTTGCAACATCCCCAATAAGAGAATCAAAAAGCTCATCTGTATGATTCAGCATTTTCCCGTCTCCCAAGTTAAGGAAGTCCATAAAAGCCTTACCATTATCATAAGAATCTTTAGAAATATAATGGGGGTCTGATACAATGAAAAAAGTATAATCCTCATTCGTCTTAATATCGGCACAGCCAATAGAATACTGAAATGCTTCAGTACAGCCGTAGGATACAAGCATTATCGCAAATAATAATAAAATTACTGATAATCGACGCTTCCTCATGGTCAATCCCCGCTTTCTAATCCCAAAAGGAGTGCAACCGGCAATAATCTTTCCTTGTTATTATTATATCATACTTATAAGGAAAAATGCTCATTTTTAAGTAATTACATTATTCTAAAAAAACTTCTTATTTATAAATAATAAGAAGTTTTTAGATGATTTTACAATATGTTCTTATGTTCTTATGTGCTGTACTTGCACTATATAACATGCGCTATCTCATTGTTCGAAGGTTTTGCAATATTTCTTTATAGCGCATCGTTGCTAATGCACTTATTTTTCCCTTCCGTCGGGTAGGTTTTTGCATGTATGCAAAAACCCTCATTGAAATCTTGTTATAAAAAAACAGATTACCGAAATAATCTGTTGATTCTACATATGGTGGGACCGGCTGGGTTCGAACCAGTGACCCCTACGATGTCAACGTAGTACTCTAACCAGCTGAGCTACGGTCCCATGTACTTTCATATTATATCATTTATAAAATTTATGTTCAATACTATTATTTACTTGTAATACTTGATTATTCTATAACAAGGTTTAAGCAAAACAACGGCCCGGCATTTTTGATACCGGACCTTGCATTTTTCGCTATTCGCTCTTTTCTGCTGTGCAGCAACCCTTTTCTTCCTTCTTGAGCTTTATCTTCCTGACTATCTCGGGAACCATATTTACAAGGTTCTCGATATTTGATTTATTCTTAATCGGCAGTATTGTAACTTCATCTTCCCTTATTACTACAACTGCATCAGGAGATATTTTGGCACCAACGCCTACACCTGTTCCGGTACCGTCATTGCCTTTTTCATCCCTTCCGCCGCCGCCTCCTCCACCGCAGCCAAAGGCCACTGTTATAATAGGAATAAGAGTTGTTTCCCCTACAACTATCGGCTCTCCGATGACTGTTTCTGTTCTCAGGAACCTTTCCAGGTGACCGAATAAAGTTTCCAGGCTTTCATTTATTGCTGTTTTACCTTCCATTATTATATCCTCCTCATAATTATAATCATATTGGGTTTATACTAAATCATTACACACACCATTAATAAAAAGTTTCATTTTTTCTTCCTTCTGAACAATATTTTCCTCACGGGCTTTTTCAAAGCAGTTCTTATGGTCTGATAAGCCAGGCTTCCTACCGTCATACTTCCTTCGGCACACAAATCCAAATCTATTATTTCCCGGGTAAAATCAGGATATAACCCAACTCTTCCATGAGGGATCATTGCCTTTATTATTGCCGCAGCACCGCTAACCATTCCCGTAAGTGACGGATCATCAAAACCATAGGTTCCGTATAAATGCATATACTTCGGCTTTATAATATTCAGTACCCGCTTAAAGTATTCCAGTATTTCATTAATTAAAGTCCTGTCTGTTAATTCTTTGAATCCGGGTCCTTTTTTTCTTTTACTATCTTTTGCTTTTTTTTCTGTTTTTCCCTCGGATCGTTCTTTTTCCGCTTCCTGCCCTTTGCCTTTATGCGTGTAAACTTTCTTGTTCAGTATTCGGAGGGCTATATCATAATCCTCTCCTTCAATTTCAGCGCTTATTCCAAGTAATTTTCCTGCCCAGCCAAAGGCAAGCTGCACCCTTAACCCCTCTGCAGTCAGGACCTGCCCCCTGTAGTTTACGGGTATGATCAACAGCAGGAGCGCCAGACCTAATAGGAAAAGCAGCAAATATAACAATATTTTAAGAATTATAAGTAATATAACCATCGGTTATACCCCCAAATTAAATTATGGTTTATTAATTCTAAGCCTACCTATGGAGTTATCATCAACTACGTTCACTCAGAAACAAAAGTCAATAGCTTCTTGACTTCTTTCCTTGCATAGGATTTCACAATATTCCCCGCAGATGAAGCTGTCTTTTTGACTCCTCTAACGATATATTTACTTCCCGGCAGAAATCCTGCAAATCTTATAGAATTATCTATTATTCTTTTCCCGGATTCTATACTTCTATTTAATGCATATTTGAGCTTCTCCCTATTGTTAAGTTCCCTCATGCAGTCGTCAACAATCCCCGAAATATCAAGTTGCGCCTCCGTGATTTCCGAATCATCATTGAAGAACTCATGAAGTCCGTTTCCCAGAGTCATTAACATTTCAAGTTCCTTCCTGCACTCACCGCAATAGTTTATATGCTCCTGAAGGAATATAAACTCCAGTGGTTCAATGGTGTTGTCGGCATATTTCTGTATTATTTCCCTGTCAAATCCGCAGCTCATATCCGCACCTCCATATTTATATAGAATACGCCGGTAAACAGCTTATCAAAAATAGCTCATAACTTTCGTTAGTTTTTCCTTCAATATATTTCTCGCTCTGTGAATATCTGTTTTAACAGTACCCAGGGGCTCTCTGAGAACTGCTGCAATTTCTTCATAACTCAATCCTTCATAGTATCTGAGAATCAATACCATTCTGTGCTTAGGCTTAAGTCCCTCCAGATTCTCTCTTATCATCTGCCCCAATTCATTATCCAGGACTTCGGATTCCACATCCTTTGGCGCTGCAATTATCTCTTCAAGAGCCTTATCATCTTCATTCCCGGAATTCAGTGACACCGAATCATATTTTTGAATCCTCTTGAAGTTGAGGCACGTGTTTACTGCAATAGTTCTAAACCATGGGTGAAAGGGCATTGTAATATCAAATTTAGATATATTATTGAAAACTTTTATGTAAACCTCCTGGGCAATATCCAAAGCGTCCTGTTCATTCCGAACATAATTATAGCAAAGCTTAAAAAGGTATTTTTCATACATTTTGAAAAGCTCAACAAAAGCAGTTTTGTCGTGTTTCTTACACCGGGTAATAATGCCGGTTCCCACATGCACACAAACACCCCCAGGCTATACAGTATATTACACAAAAAACTTGTAATTGTTTCAATTTTTTTCTGTTCTTTTTCACTGCTAAAAGTATATAAAAAGGTAAAACTATATATAACTCATATGAAAGGATGATGCTTGTGAAGGTAAAACAAATTATGACTACCGATGTAAGTACAGTTGCACCAAATGATACAGTTACTAAGGCTGCATCTATTATGAAACAATTAAATGTGGGCTCAGTACCCGTAACTGACGGAAACAGGGTTGTCGGTATGATAACCGACAGGGATATAACGCTTCGCGGAGTCGCAAAAGGCGGAGATCCGAACCAAAAAATTATGGAAGTCATGACCTCCGATATTAAGTATGCTACTCCGGACATGGATGTTCATGCTGTTGCCGATTTAATGGCGGAAAACCAGGTTAGAAGACTTCCGGTTATTGACAATGATAAACTTGTCGGAATAGTAGCAATCGGTGACCTGGCAGTTGAGAATATATTTGAAAACGAAGCCGGCGAAGCACTTCATAATATCTCAATGGGTGTTAGGCATTGATGATTTTTCTAATCTCCGGGTTTCCGGAGATTTTTTAATTGCATTATGATACGCAGAATATTTACTTCCATTACAAGGCGATGGAAAGAGGCATAGCAGCGACTATGGCGATTGACATCAACGCAGTAGTGGAACAAATAGACAAGTATCATGCAGCTTTTAGGTGTTACAATGTGCTAGTACTATATTACCACTTATTTTTTCTATAATAAACCTCCTATACGTTTTGCAATTCAGATATTGCAAAACATTTTCCTTGTTTTCATAGGTTGAATAATTCTTCCTTGGAACTTCATCATTGCACCTATATATGCTCAATTAATATTATTTCAGAAAATGGGAATCATGTTAGTATTAATCATAGTACCTGAGAGGTGTATCTTTTGCTAATAGTTTTTATCAGAACACTGATTCTATATTCTTTAATAGTGATAGTATTGCGGCTTCTGGGGAAAAGACAGATTGGACAGCTTCAGCCTTCAGAGCTCGTAGTAGCCTTGGTAATTGCAGACCTGGCGGCAGTTCCAATGTCTGAGGTGGGTATCCCTTTGATAAACGGTATAGTACCAATAATCACTCTTTTCATCATGGAAGAACTTTTGTCCTACATATCAATGAAAAGTGAAAAGGCCAGAGGCTTGATATGCGGCAAGCCCAGCATACTTGTCGAGAGGGGTACGATTATCGAGAGTGAGCTTAGACGGATAAGGTATAATATTAATGACCTCCTTGAGCAATTAAGGTTAAAAAACTTTTCCAGCATTGAAGACGTCAACTATGCCATCCTGGAGACCAGCGGCCAGCTCAGTGTAGTCCCAAAGGAGGATAAAGCACCCGTGACCCTGAAGGACATGAATTTAAAAGCCAAAGCCCAGTACCTGCCTGTCACTATTATAATTGACGGACGAATAATCTCCGATAATCTGTACAAAATTGGTCTGAGCAATAACTGGCTTGCAGCTGAGCTTAAAAAAAACAAAATAAAATCATCAAAAGATGTGTTCCTTGCATATTTAAATCCGGAAAGGAAGTTTGTATACCAGCTCCGGGAAAATCCTTCGAAAAAATGATTACAGAAAGGTGAAGTATAATGAAACCCTTGATAATAATAATCTCACTTGTCGTATTGATTGTAGCCGGAGGCGCAATAACACTATATGCCTTAAATTCCGAATCCCAAAGACTTGATGACAGTCTTTCAGTCATTGAAGAAGCCATCGAGAATCAGAATTGGGATAATGCATCGAAAGACCTTAAGAAATTCCATAGTAAATGGGACAAAACAAGCCCATTATGGTCAATGCTTGTAGACCACTATGAAATTGATAATATAGAACTGCTTCTCTCACAGCTTGCTTCCTATGTAAAAAACAAGAATAAAAATGATGCCCTGACGAGTATTTCCTCTTTGAAAACCCTTATCAAGCACATACCTGATAAGGAGTCCTTGAACCCTAAAAATATTTTATAATCAGTTCCTGCATATCCGGAGGGAGCTCGGCTAAAAAATCTAACATCCTGTTTTCTATGGGATGGAGCATTTTTATTCTATAGGCATGAAGTGCGTGTCTTTCTATTTTTTCCTGGCTTCCGCCATAAAGTTCATCTCCTAGCAGGGGATATCCCAAGTGAGCCATATGAACTCTTATTTGGTGTGTTCGCCCCGTTTCCAGTACGATTTCAAGAAGGCTGCAGGCCTCATGCCTTTCAATTACACTGTAATGTGTAACTGCTTCGGCACCATCCTCTCTCACCACCCTCTTTATGGAATGGAGTTTTTCCCTTGCTATAGGCGCATCAATAGTTCCTGAATCCGCCTCAACAACACCCTGTACCACCACCAGATACTCTTTCGTTAT
>JAQVFD010000148.1 GCA_028697435.1 Clostridiaceae bacterium | reverse complement strand
CTTAAGAGACCGTATTTTTTCAAGGAAAACCAGATTACAAAGGATAACCCCCATGACAAGATAACAGCGAATCTAAGTGCTCTGGTTATTACTTCTCACGTAAAGGATGGAGTGGAGCTTGCCGGGAAGAGCAAACTTCCCTCATCTGTAATAAGAATTATCGAAGAGCATCACGGAAATACATTGGTAGCTTATTTCTACCATAAGGCCTTAAACGGAGAGAACTCCGAGGCAGTAGATGAGAGTAAATTCAGGTATCCATTCAGAAGACCTCAGACAGAAGAAGCTGCGATAGTTATGCTGGCAGATTCGGTTGAGGCTTATATAAGATCCTTATCTGAACCCACTCAGGACCAGGTAGAGCAGGGCGTAAGAAAAATAATAAGAGATAAGCTCAATGATACACAATTGGACAACTGTGACCTTACTCTAAAGGATCTGGAAATGGTTGCACAGGCTTTTGTGAAGGTTCTGGCAGGCATATTTCATGAAAGGATAGAATACCCCGAGACCATCAAAGATATACAATAAAGTCACGAGTCACAAGTCACGAGAGTTAGGGCGGGTCTACGAAGCGCGAGGGTACGAAGCCCGACCCTGAATTCTGGTGTCTGGTATCTGGCATCTGAAATAAGGAGGTAATCATATGTCGGTATTAATAGACAATAGGCAGGAAGAAATAATAGTTGATGAGGTTATGGAAGCCTTTGTTGTACAAGTAGTTGAAAAGGTTCTTACTTATGAGGAATGTGAAGATGAATTTGAGGTCAGTATCTCTTTTGTGGGCAATGAAGAGATGAGAAGCTTGAACAAGGAGTACAGGAATATAGACAAGGAAACAGACGTACTATCGTTCCCTCTGGTGGAATTCATTGAAGAAGAGCTTAATGCAGAGGATGAAAATGCCGAATATATAGAAGAGGAAATTGCATTGGGTGATATAGTCATATCAATGGAAAAAGCATTGGAACAGTCAGAGGAATACGGACACAGCTTTAATCGGGAACTGGCTTTTCTGCTGATACACGGGATGTTGCATCTTCTGGGCTATGACCACGATGAAGAAGCTTCGGAGGGTGAAATGTTCGATAAGCAGGAAGAAATATTAAAAAGGTTGAACCTTTTTTAGACACCAGACACTAGACACCAGACACTAGATGAGGGTAGTGCTCTGAAACTGAGGGGAACGAATAAACTTTATGAAAGAGGGTCTCAAATGAAAAATAAGAGATGGCAATTTACGCTTATTATTATGTGCATTATCGCAGTATTATTTTCCGGGTGCAGCAAAGAGACTGAGCCTGTATCAAATATTGAACCGGAGATTGAACCTGAACCTATTGAGGAGCCAACTCCGGTACCTGAACCTCCCAAAGGCACTCCTTGCCCTTTAACGGGAGAACTGGTAACAATTGAGGCTGATTTGAAGCTCAGACCCATAGCTGTGATGATAGATAATGAATATAACGCTAGACCCCAATCAGGACTTTCAGAAGCGGAGATTGTATATGAAATTCCTGTTGAAGGCAATATCACGAGATATATGGCAGTTTTCCATCACAATCATACAGACAAAATCGGCCCGGTGAGAAGTGCAAGACCATATTTTATAGATAAGGCTCTGGAATTCAATGCCGTCTACGTGCACTGCGGGGGGAGTCCACAGGCGCTTCAGGACCTGGTCACACTAAAAGTCAATACACTGAACGACTTGAAAGGTTCCCCATGCTTCTGGAGATCAAAGGACAGAAAGATGCCGCATAATCTCTATACAAGTACCAAACTTATGAGAGAAGTAATGGAAAGCAATAAATTCAATAATAAAACCGCACCCGAATATTTCAAATTCAACGAAGAATTTATTGAACCGGATGGAAAGAATACACGCTCAATTATATTTAATTACAGCAAGAATTATGTAGTTGGATATGAATATAGTGAAAAGGACAAATTATATTATAGGATGATAAACGGAACAAGGCTTAAAGACAAGGAATCGGGTAAAGACATAGCTGCTGCTAACATAATTGTTGAAAAAACCACCAGAAAGGTTCTTGATGATGTAGGCCGGTTGGAGATTAAGAATATCGGCAAGGGCAGGGGATATTACTTAAGCGGAGGAAAGCTTATAGAGATAGAATGGAGTAAGGATAACAGGAGCGCAAAGGAGGTATATAAGGACCTTCAGGGTAAAGAAATACTTATGAATAAAGGTGTTACATGGGTGCAGATTGTTCCGGACTATGTAAAGGTTGATATAAAGGAGTGAAGAATATGAATTATGACATACTGATTGAAAAGGCAGAGGAAGCAATGGAGTATGCCCATGTAAAGTATTCGAATTTTAAGGTTGGGGCTGCATTGCTGACCAAAAGCGGTAAAATATATACCGGCTGCAATATTGAAAACTCATCCTTTGGAGCAACCATATGCGCCGAAAGAGTTGCATTTTCAAAGGCAATATCTGAAGGGGAGAGGGAGTTTGAAGCTATCGCTGTTGCCAGCAAACTTAAAGGGTTTACATATCCCTGCGGTATTTGCAGGCAGTTTATGTCCGAATGGGGTTTGGATATAAAGCTTATTACAAAGAGCGGAGATAAAGTAAGGATTCATACTATAGGAGAGCTATTACCCGAGGCTTTTGTAGAATTCTAAGGAGTAAATTATGGATACAAAATTTAAGTCAGGATTTGTAACAATTATCGGAAGACCGAATGTAGGCAAGTCAACCCTTATAAACAAACTGTTAGGGGAGCGGGTATCTATTATATCCAGCAAACCCCAGACTACGAGGAACTCAATCCGCTGCATATATACAACAAATGAGTACCAGATAGTTTTTATTGATACTCCCGGGATACATAAGCCAAGACACATGCTTGGGGAGTATATGGTAAAAGCAGCAACCGAGTCTTTGAAAGGCGTGGATGTAGTTGTAGTTATGTTTGACTGTTCTACAGAGATAGGTCCGGGGGATATGTATGCCGCAGAAGTGGCAGAAATGGTTGACTCACCGGTTATACTTGTGCTGAACAAGATTGATAAAATACCAAAGCCCAGATTGGAGCAGATTGCGGCTTCCTTAATAATGCATGAGGATTATTTTGATAGCATAATACCTGTTTCGGCAAACACCGGAGAGAATCTGGATGAGCTTTTGAAAGAGATAGTGAAACATCTGCCGGTAGGACCCAAGTATTTTCCTGAGGATATATATACTGATGTGCCTGAGAAGTTCATTGTATCAGAAATTATAAGAGAGAAGATACTTGAACTTACGTCTGAAGAAGTGCCTCATGGCACAGCCGTGGAGATAACTTCAATGAAGGAAAGAGATAATAAGGACCTGATAGATATTGAGGCTACAATATACTGTGAGAAGGATTCACATAAGGCGATAATAATCGGAAAGAAGGGCAGGATGCTGAAAGAGATAGGCATCAGGTCAAGAGTCGACATAGAAAACCTGCTGCATTGCAAGATTAATCTTCAGCTTTGGGTCAAAGTGAGAAATAACTGGCGTGACAGCAGGAGTGCGCTAAAGTATTTCGGGTATAATTGGGAGTGATTTTATGCCGATATCCAAGACAGAAGGAATAGTCCTTAGGTATACCAACCTGGGGGAAGCCGATAAAATACTCACAATACTTACTAGAAACAACGGAAAAATCAAAGGGATTGCCAAAGGCTGCCGAAAACCTAAGAGCAGCCTTCTCTCATCCTCTGAAATTTTTGCTTTCAGTGAGTTTGTGTTATACAAGGGGACAAACTTTTATCACATTTCCCAGGCTGTAACGAGAGAAACCTTTTATAATATAAGGAAGGACCTTTTGAGGCTTTCATATGCAACGTATTTTGCAGAGCTTGCAGAAGCCGTTTCCGATGAGGATATCCCCAGCGAAAGGTTGTTTTTGCTGCTTGCCAAGACACTCTACTATCTTTCCACTGAAAATATACCAATGGGGATACTTAACCTTGGTTACCAGCTCAAACTTATGGATATCAGCGGGTACAGGCCAAATGTCGTGAGATGCGCCATATGCAGGAAACCCCGTGAAGAATATAACAGATTCAGTATTGATTTGGGCGGAGTAATATGCAGCGATTGCGGCAATGATGAAGAAGCTTTCAAGATAAGCCAAGGTACGGCTGAAGCTATTAAATTTTTGTTGAACATCGAAATTTCCAGACTAAATACTAAGAAAATTGATAATACTATTTTTAATGAAATTGATAGAATAGCAAGGTCCTTCATCCAAAGTCACTTGGATAAAAGGTTTAAGTCCCTTGAATTTTTGGATTCAATGAAGGATTTGAATTCCCGGTAAAAATTATAAGTGTTCTGAAAGGAGTAAGTTCCATGGATATAAGTCTGGAAAAGGTTGACATCATAAGAGATAGAACAGGAGTGACCTATAAGGAAGCAAAGGAGGCTCTGGAAGCCGCAAATGGAAATGTAGTGGATGCCTTGATAAATATTGAAGAGGCAGGAGATAAAAGGTGGACGGAGACTATCTCCGTCAAAGGTAATGAGGCTGTTGAAAAGTTGAAGGGAATTGTTAAATCCGGTAACGTAAACAGAATAAGAGTCAAGAAGGATGATTATGTAATACTTGACATTCCCGTAACTGCAGGAGCAATAAGCGCTGTTGTGATACCGCAGCTTACGGCAATAGGAACGGCAGTTGCATTGCTTTCAAAATGTATTATAGAAGTAGAAAGACCTAACAAACAGACTATTAATGTATCGGAAGCAATCACAAATACAGCAGATGACTTGGCAAATAAAATGAAGAGTGTTGTAGATTCGGATAATATGTATACACAATAATGCATGTCATGAAAATGTTTAGTGTAAAGCATCCGGCGTATTGACAAAATATATATGATTTGCTAAATTAGTGTTAAACGTTAGTAATGTGTTGAAGAAGAGGAGTAGTCAGGAAGTGCATTATCAGAGAGCCGGAGGTGGTGTGAACCGGCAGTGCACGGGATTACGGGCACTTTGGAGCATAAGCTTGAGAAAAGAGGGCTTGGATGGATTTTCAAGCCAAAAAGGGTGGAACCGCGGAAGTAGACCTTTCGTCCCTTGCTTCGAGGGATGAAGGGTCTTTATATTTTATTTAGGAGGGATGAAAAATGACATTTCAAGAGATTATCTTAACGTTGCAAAAATACTGGGCTGACCAGCATTGCATTATTGCACAGCCTTACGATGTGGAGAAGGGTGCAGGCACTATGAGCCCTTATACCTTTTTGAAAGCCTTGGGACCGGAGCCTTGGAGAGTTGCTTATGTGGAACCTTCAAGGAGACCGGCAGATGCAAGATATGGAGAGAACCCCAACAGATTGTATCAGCATCATCAATTTCAGGTAATATTGAAGCCATCTCCCGATAATGTGCAGGACCTGTATTTAGGAAGCCTTAAAGCATTGGGGATTGATCCGGTAAAACATGATATACGATTTGTAGAGGATAACTGGGAAGCTCCGACTTTAGGAGCCTGGGGCCTTGGGTGGGAGGTATGGCTGGACGGAATGGAAATAACCCAGTATACATACTTCCAGCAGGTAGGAAGCATAGACTGCCAGTTAGAGTCTGCGGAACTGACCTATGGTCTTGAGAGAATAGCAATGTATATTCAGAACATAAATAATGTGTTCGATATCGAATGGGTTTCCGGGATAAACTATGGAGATGTATTTAAGACAGCGGAATTCGAGCACTCGAGATATAGTTTTGAGGAAGCTGACGCCAAATTGCTTTTTACACTTTTTGA
>JAQVFD010000147.1 GCA_028697435.1 Clostridiaceae bacterium | reverse complement strand
TTCATTAATCAATTTCGCTTCGCTTACGCCCTCAATACTTCTGATCCCTTCAGTCAGTGCAACAGCATCGTCTTCTGTACCCTCGCTGAAATAGACACTGATTTCAGCTTCCCCCTGTATTGCAAGAACAATCTGATTGCTAATCCACCAGCCGGAAATCATCATGGATAGGATGAAAAAGATTAATCCTATGCTAAGAAAAGATAGTATATGAGACAACAGGTTCATACGTATTATTGTCTTCGTTTCTTTAATAAAATAACCGGTATTGAATAAAAAATTCTTCATCCAAACACCCCCACCCTTTCACGGCTCATTGTCCCATTATCCATGCGGATAAGCCCTGCATCCATTTCATCTTCAATCAAATGAGTTGCATGGGTGGTGATGATTATTGCCCTATTGGCATCTCTGAAGGATTTCAACAGTTCCAGTATGTTTAGGGCATTATCCTTATCCAGATTGCCCGTAGGTTCATCTGCTATTATCAAAGCCGGTTCTCTTGCTACTGCCCGGGCAATTGCCACCCTCTGGCATTCACCCCAGGACATATGCTCTACCAAAGAAAGCATTTTTTGCTCCAATCCCACCTTTTCCAGAGAATTCCTGGCGTTTTTCTTTATATGACCTGGAGAGACATCTAGAAACCTCATTCCCAGCATTACATTTTCTAATGCGGTTCGTCCTTTTATCAGCCTGAAGTCCTGAAACACAGGTCCTATCATTCTACGCAGATTTCTTATTTTTGATGCTTGTCCCCGGGAAATATCCTGTCCAAGCACCTTCAAAGAACCGGCAGTAGGGAATTCTGACCCCATGAAAAGCTTCAGCAGGCTGGTTTTGCCGGAACCGCTGGGGCCGGTTATATATAACAGTTCACCGGTTTCAATTGAAAGCTCTATACTCTTAAGAGCCATTGTCCCTTCAGGATATTCCAAAAAGACTCCCTTTGCTTCTATCATCGCTTTTCCTCCATTTAAAACAAACTGGTTCTGTGAATCAATTCTATGTACCCTTCTTTAATTTTTACAGCATGTATATCATTTCCTGCCAGCAAAGGCTCAATATTCAGTGCTATGCCTTCCTCACCGAATAATTCCTCCAGGGATCCCGCTTCCAGAAGCATCTCAAAAAAGCTTCCTCCTTGCGCTTTGAACTTAAGAGTATGCCCTTCCAGAATAATAAAGTTACCTGTCAGTATGAGGTTCTTTTCAGGTATCCTTATTTCAACCAAATCCGGGTGAAAAGAAAAAATTATTTCTTCAAGGTTAGCATTTTCTGAAATAACCTTGTTGATGGTCTCATCATCAATAGCTCCCCTTACTTCAAGAAAGGAAAAGCTGAGCTTCAAAGCTTCAACCGGCAAACCATCCTCTTTAATCATGCGGGAAAATTCTTCTGCAGTCTCTGAAAGTAAAGGCTTAAGCTCATTCCAAACCCTTTCAAGATCAGACAGATATTCCTGATAATACTCCTTCTCTCCCTTAAGAGATAGAAGATATTCCTCCTTTTCGGTCTTCAACAGCAGTTTGCCCGCCAAAGCTTCTTTGGACAATATCTGTTTATCATTTAAAAGCACAAGCTTTCCGGACAATTCGTTTTTATCCTTTGAAAGCTTCTCTCCGCTTAATTCCAGCTGCTCTAAAAGAGTTCCGGTATTTTTAGTCAGATCCCGAAGTATGTTGATTCTATGTAAAAAAGTGCTCAGGCTATCCGAGTCTAAGATAATCTCGAGGAAAGATCCCGGTCCCATTCTCTGATAGCTTTTCAGAACCTGCTTTAGACTCTCCCGTTTCTTTTCATAAGCAAGTTCATCTTCTGCTATAGCAGATTCCAAGGCTTTTGTCTCTTTAGTGATTGATTCAATTTCATGGGCAAGCTCCTTTTCCTCTGACTCAGCTATTTCAATCTCCTGAGCAAGTATAAACAGATTCTGGAGAATTTCCTTTTCCTCTTCGGATATAACAGATAGCTTATCCTTGACTTCAGAAAAGGGAGTATGTTGCCCAAGTGTCGCACTAACAGAAAAGACTGTTAATGACAGTGCAATTGCAATACTCGAAAAAACTATCATTATCCTGTTGGATTTTAACATGCGTTAGCCCCCTGCCTCAGGTTTATGCTTATTCTGCTTCAGCTATATTCATATTTTATCAGATAATAATAAAAAAGGGTACAGGAGATTCCTGTACCCTTTTTCAGACACTAGACACGAGACACTAGTTTTAGGGCAAGGCTTCGAAGGAATACCCAAAATTCTGGAGTCTGGCATCTGGTATCTGGAGTCTGAATAATTCTATTCTTTCAATACCTTTTCAATGAAAACCTGCACTATTTCAGGGTCAAACTGTGTTCCTGAATTTTTTTCAAGCTCTTCTACCGCTTTTTTTTCAGACAGGGCTTTTCGATACGCTCTTTCGCCCGTCATAGCATCATATGCTTCTGCAACTGCTGCAATTCTCGCCTGCAACGGAATTTCCTCTCCTTTTAACCCCTTGGGATAGCCCTTGCCGTCCCATCTTTCGTGATGCGCAAGTACAAACTCCGCTAATTCTGCCATATCGTTGGCTGAGCTTAATATCCGATACCCTATCTCCGGGTGGCGCTTAATTTCATTCAATTCTTCTTTTGACAACCGGCCTTGTTTATTAAGTATGCTGTTGTCAATTGCGAACTTCCCAATATCATGAAGCAAGCCTAATGTCCTGAGCCCACACATTTCTATTCTGCCCATACCCATTGCGGCACCTATGGATTCACATAATGAACCTACCGCCATAGAATGTTTTTCTTCTTCATAGCTATTTCTATATAGGGAATCGATGATGGCATTTATTGTTTTTCCTTTGACACCCGGGCTTTCGACCAGTTTATTCCGGTACATATAGTTTTCTGCATTTTTTTGTATGTCATTAATATTTTGACCGGCACTGCTCTTTGTATCACATCCAAAGGAAATTGACAGTTCCATATCTTTCATCCGTATATTTGAAATGGAAGTCTTTATTCTCTCGACTATTCTATTTGCTTCAGATAAATCAATTCCAGGTAATAAAATGACAATCTCATCTCCGCCCCACCTGGCTACAATCTCGCTTTCTCTTAATTCCTTTCTGATTACCTCTGCAGCTTTAACTAACAACTTATCCCCCTCAATATGCCCGAATGCATCATTATATAGCTTCAGGCCATTAACGTCTGCCATAATAAGGGAAATCGGTAAATTCCTCTCGGTGTCCAGTCGTTTTAATTCTTCCTCAAAAAATCTTCTATTATAGAGACCTGTCAGCTGGTCATGATAATTCATATATATTATTTCTCTTTCAGCCTTTTTTCTCTGAGATATATCAGAATATATTCCATAACCCCCAATGATTTTATCATTTAAAATAATTGCTACCCCTTTTACACTTACCTCTCTGGGCTTTTCATCCGAGCCTATACGTACGGTATCCTCCATAACGGCGATGTTGCCGCTAAGCACAGCTTTTGTTAATCCGCATCCCTCATCATACTTCTCTCTGGGTGCCATTACGCTATCTATATCCTTACCATATATATCGTCAATTGTGTATCCGAACAAATCTGTAACTTTCTCGTTGATATCTATTATCATGCAATTCTGGTTAAATTGAATTATGGCATCGGTAGAATTCTTAAACAGCGCTTCATAGCTCAGTTTCTGTTTCTGCATAATCTCATCTGCTGACTCTTTCTGATAATCACCCGCATTATTCACAGTCTTGCTTCTATTCATTACTACCTTATAAGGTAATACAATAAATATAACCTGTACCATAAGCACAACAAAAGCAAACCCATATAGCATCGGTTCTCGTATGTTTACAACTTCCGCTAAAGTATCAGCATTCATTATCCTACTCAATGCAATAGCTTGTGTTGTTTCTGTCACAATAATCACTCCAATGAAGGCGTTTAAGAATATTATCAATATTGTAGGGCTTTGGTCCTATAATCTAATAGAGCACCAGTTTTATATTACTATTTATTCGACGTGAATATAGAAGTTCCTCTTTTTTTATCGGAAAAAACATACATTAAGTCCTATCCTTCAGGAAACAATATATATGTATAAAAACTTGCAAGGAGGATTTCTAATGAAAAGAAAAGCCATAGTTTTAATATTTGTGGTGATAATTACATTATTGGCAGGCTGTGCACCAACTGCCGAGGCACCGCCAACCGAGACGCCAAAAACTGAGACGCCAACAACCGAGAAGCCAGCGGATGCAGTTACAACCGCCTCAATCGTAAACAACGAAGCCGCTTTCAAAAAAGCCATCAGCAGTTCCGGTACTTGGATTATTTGTACTCTTAATGATTTGACTGTTAAAGATGAACTGGTTCTGGAAGGGGAATTTCACGATAAAAACGATGCGGCAAAGGATCTTAAGCGCAAAATAGCTCTTTATGCACAGGATGCAGACCGCAACGTAACAGCAAGGTACACATTAACAGCGCCAAAGCTTACCGTTAAAAGCCCAAATGCCAGAATCCAAGGCGGAACCTTTAAGGGAGATGTTTATGTTTCTGCAAAGAACTTCGAGTTAGTTGATGCAACCGTCGACGGAAATGTATATTTTACAACCGATGATGCCAAATCTACTTTCAAAGTTGACGAGAAAAGCAAAGTCACAGGCAAACAGGAATTGAAGAAGTAACAGTCCGGAGGCTGTGACTTTAGCGTAAACTATGGTCATAGCCTCTTTACATTACATACAAAATTATAGAACATTATGCAATTTTTTGAAAGCTGATGTCAATATATTGAAAGAATTCTTAACTCCTTGATGGTACAATGTTTACATATATACTAATTAAGGAGGAGTTATTATGAACAAAAGAGTCCTAAGTATCGTTTTGGCATTATGCTTAATGATGACAATGCTCATGAGTGTACCGGTTTTTGCCGCAGCCGGAATTTCTTTAAACAAAACCCAGTTTACCGGAGGTGAACCCGGTGAAGCCACTGTAAGCGGATTATCCGCAGAACAAATTGAATACGGTGCATATCTGCTGATTGCTCCCCAAGGTGCAAGGGACTCATATGATGAGGGTTGGTTGGATCATGTAGACAATCTTCCTGCAAATAACATCTGTAAATTCAATGCTCCAACCGAACTGGGCAACTATGAAATATGGCTGAAAGACGGCGATGGTAATCTTATGACCAGAGCTCCCTTCTCAGTCGTTGCTCCAAAAGCTAAGCCCGGGGACATCACTATTTCAAAGAGCGAAGTCAAACTCAGTGAACCCATGTCAGTTACAGTAAAAGGTCTTACCGATGAAATGATAGAAAACGATGCTTGGTTAGGAATAGAAAAAGTAAATACAAAGATTCAAAATACCGGACTTTCAACCTATATTGGAAATCTTCCTGCCGATAATACTTATAGGTTCAATGCTCCAACACATTTCGGTCAATATGAAATCAGAGTCTTCTCCGACGGCGTCTATACACAGGACAACGCAGAAGCATACCTGTTCGGAACAGTATCTTTCAATGTTGTATCCAGCAAAGCGCAGCCCGGGGATATAGTCATATCCAAAAGTCCTGTTCTTCCGGAGGAAAAAATGTCGGTAACAGTAAAGGGCTTAACCCCCGGAGAAATAGAAAGCGATGCATGGATTGGAATTGCAAAGGTTGGTGACAGGCTGAATAATACACCTCTCTACGCATATATTAGAAATCTCCCTGTTAACAACACCTTGGAATTCAACGCATCCTTTGAGCCGGGTACTTATGAAGTCAGAGTCTTCTGCTCCGGAGTAATGGAGG
>JAQVFD010000146.1 GCA_028697435.1 Clostridiaceae bacterium | reverse complement strand
CGTAGAATCTTTAACTATTATCTTAAGCTTGCTTTTCATGTTCAACAGTATATCCTTCACGGTATCAACAGTAGCCGAACCGCTCAATACTATACTGCCGGTATCTTCCTCAAGCTGCTCAGAAATAATATCCCCTGACATGATGGAAGTAAGGGTATCGATATACCTTACACTTCCGTCAATGCTAATCAAAGCAGTTTTTCCCGTATCAACCGCACTGTAGGCTATATCTCTTATATTCTCATCTTCCACCGCCGGAACCGAATAGGTGTTAACAAGATGCATTGTCTTTTCCACTACTCCGCCGATATTTCGGGCAAGTGCGGCACCCGTAGCCAGAACCGTCCCATCGGAAACATACGGAGCTGCCGAGGCCCGTCTGTCCAGGGAACCGTCGATCAGTATCAGCTCCGCTCCCAATTCCTGCATCTCCAGGCACATTTCCTTTATGGTAAGGGAGGATTGAGGTCCGGATATTTCCACAAATCCGTCCTCAACCGCACGCCCTATGATAACTCTTCCCATTGGTGTATTATAGTCTGTTACTCTGAATATCTCCAAACCCGCATGCTCCCCTTTAATTGCACTTTCCACCGTAGTCAGGATAGTACCCCTCCTAACATAGACAGGAGGTTTTTCGGTATTGGAAAGCACATCCCAGCTTTCTCCGTCCCTTCCGGTAGAAATTAAGCCCAACCTTATTTCCTTTTCGTGGGCCTGATTGATTATCTCATTTAAGGTTACAGTCTTGCCGGCATTCTTGGAGGTACCCACTATAGACACTATTTTGTTTTGGGGATATATAAGATCAATTAGTTGATTCATCAAGGTCCTCCTACTTCTGGTCCTTGGGACAGGAGAAACGTCCCCGTGTCCCGCATTTTAGTCATTTGCTTTCTTTTGTCTGGCTTTTGCCCTGTCCTTACGGAGCATTTCCGTAGGTTCCAGGTTCATTGCATTGCCTTCCAAAAGTCCCGCTACACCTGACAGCTTATCTTCCTTCTTTCCGGTACATACCTCACAGGTACATGGTTCTTCTATATATTCAGGTTCAGTGTATGTCGTGATAACCCCTTCAAAGTTTCTCAGTATTACTTTGCTCTTGTTCTGAGAAATTACATACTGAGGCATTACCGGAGTCTTTCCGCCGCCTCCCGGTGCGTCAACAACAAAGGTTGGCACGCAAAAACCCGAGGTATGTCCTCTAAGTCCTTCGATTATCTCAATACCCTTGGATACCGTAGTCCTAAAGTGCTCTATCCCAAAGGAAAGATCGCATTGATAAATATAGTATGGTCTCACGCGTATCTTTACCAACCCGTGAACCAAATCTCTCATTATGTGAACACAATCGTTTACTCCTCTTAAAAGCACCGACTGATTGCCAAGTACTATACCGGCATTTGCAAGCTTATTGCAAGCGGCTGAAGATTCCGGGGTAATCTCCTTTGGATGGTTGAAATGAGTATTGAGCCATACGGGATGGTATTTTTTAAGCATGTTCACAAGATCGTCTGTTATTCTCTGTGGCATTACCACGGGAGTCCTTGAGCCAAGTCTGACAATCTCAACATGGTCTATTTCCCTAAGCTTTTTGATTATATATTCAAGTACATCGTCATTGACAAGCAGCGGGTCTCCCCCCGAGAGAAGTACATCTCTGATAACAGGGGTGTTTCTTATGTATTCTATTGCCTTTTCTATTCTTTCCATAGGCATCTGCTCATCATGCTGTCCTGCAAATCTTCTCCTTGTACAGTGTCTGCAGTACATTGAACACTGGTCTGTAATAAGCAGCAGTGCTCTGTCGGGATATCTGTGGGTCAGTCCCGGCACCGGCGAGTCTTCATCTTCATGAAGGGGATCCAGCATGTCTGCATCTGCTTTATGAAGCTCCTGGGAAGTAGGGACAGCCTGTTTTCTTATAGGGCAATTAGGATCTTTAGGATCCATAAGGGATGCATAATATGGGGTGATTGCACCTCTCAAGGTCTTTAAGCACTCGTTTACTCCCGCTTCTTCTTCGGGAGTAAGCTCAATTACCTGCTTAAGCTGAGCTGCTGTGGTAATCCTGTTTGATACCTGCCATTTCCAATCATTCCACTGTTCCGGAGTAACGTCCTTCCATAATGGAATATCCTTGTAATTTCTCAATACACTTACCTCCTTTTAATTTTCTACCAGCCATATTCGTGTCTCTCCTTTTGAGTCTTACTTCCAACCTCTAACATCCAACATCTAATCAAGCGTACATCTCTGTGAAAAGTTCTCTCAGTTTTTCACTGTCTCTGAGTATCTGAAGAGTTATTTCAGCGTGTCCCTTTGTATAGCCGTTTCCGATCATCATGGTTACATCGCTGCCTACTCCTTCAGCTCCCAAGGCTGCTTTTGTAAAGCTCGTTGCCATACTGAAGAAATATACCAATCCTGTATTTTTAGTGGCAAGTATGCTTGTCATCTCAGTATCGGGTATGTTTACACAGTTTATTGTGATATCGGCCATTTGACCGTTTGTATATTCTGCTACTTTATTCATTATTTCTACGGGCATTTTTGCATTTCCTACAAAAACCTCATCGCAGAATCCGAGCTTCATCAGTCTGTCAGCGCTTTTGGGACTTCCGCAGCAGCCTATGACCTTGCCCGTAACTCCGGCTCTTCTCTTTGCTTCATAGGCGCAAAGAACTCCTGACTTTCCTCCCCCGCCTATTATGAATACAGTGTCACCGGGCTTAACAAGCTTTGCAGTCTGGGCGGGAGCTCCGGCTACGTCAAGGGCTGACAGTGCCAGTTTTTCCGGCATATCCTTTGGCAGAACCGCATAGATTCCGCTTTCAAAGAGTATTGCTTTTCCTTCTATATCAACCTGATCGATATCTTTTCTGATTTCTTTGATCTTATCTATTCTGAGAGGCGTAAGGGAAAGTGATACAAGTGTTGCTATCTTATCTCCGACTTTCAGCTCTGTTTTTCCATCCAGTGCCGGTCCTATTTTTTCTACAGTACCTATAAGCATTCCACCGGAGCCTGTTACAGGATTCCTGTGCTTGCCTTGCTTTTCTACTATATCAAGCATAATTTCCGCTATCTTCTTTTCATCACCGGCTGCTTGACCTTCTATTTGTGTAAAGCTTGCAGAGTCTATGTTCAGGGTATGTACATCAATGAGTATTTCATTATCGTAAAGTACGTCCATGTTGTTGTCAATTTTGTTTGCCGGCTGCGGCAAAACTCCTACAGGTTCAATTACCCTGTGGGTACCGTATTTGCATCCCTTTTTCATGTGCGATTCTTCCTCCTTATTTTTTGGCTTTGCCAAATGAGTCATAATATACTTAAGCAAATAGTATGCCAATATTCTTAAGACGCGAGATACGAGATACGAGACACGAGACGCGAGAGTTTGAGGTTATAGGTTTGTGAAGAAAGCATTAAATTGCTGACATATTGATTAATAATGACAGTATATATAGTCTAAGAATACTTAGACAGAAATTGTTAATGGCTCTTATGAAGCTCGGCTTAGAAATAACCGTATGCGAGGCATGGACGCCGAGCAATCTGTCACGGTCACGGATGACCTTTGACAGAGTTAGGTTTTTCTTATTCGAGTTGAATTAGAGCCATCAATTTCTGTCTACTATTCGAGACTATATATACTGTTCATATAATAAAGATATGTCAGCAATTTAATAAATCTGTGCCTAAAATCCGGCATCACCGGTTTTTATGATATACTTGCTTATTTTGTATTGCAGTGTCTGTCTTGGTATGTCCAGCAGCTCCGCTGCTTTTGTCACGTTGCCCTCGCATTTTTTCAGGGCTTTCTCAATAAGGCTTTTCTCCAGGTTGTACAAAGACTCCTTTAGGGATTTTATCTCATGATCATCCTGTGTGAAATCATATTTTGCATATATCTCTCCCAGGTAATGAGGAAGATACTTACTCTCTATTATATCCCCTTCTGTTATGTTCATGGCACCTTCGATGGCATGCTCCAGTTCTCTGACATTCCCCGGCCAGGCATAGTTCAAAAAAAACTCCTCAACACTGCTGCTTACATTAATAACATTCTTGTGCAGCCGTTTATTATACTTCTTGATAAAATGCTCTATGAGGAAATGAATATCGCCCTTCCGCTCCCTCAAAGGCGGCACCTTCAGCGATATTACACTCAAGCGAAAAAACAGATCATCCCTGAGGGTCTTATCCATAACCGCTTGTCTGGGATCAATATTTATAGCCGTTACTATCCTTACATCAACGTGAACGGTTTTTGTATCACCGACTCTTCTAACATTACCGTCCTGTATTACTCTAAGCAGCTTTGCCTGCAACTGAAGTGACATTGAATTGATCTCATCCAGAAAAAGGGTGCCTCCGTTGGCTATTTCAAAAAGTCCCGGACGGTTTTCCGCTCCGGTGAAGCTGCCTTTTACCGTACCGAAAAGTATGCTTTCAAGCAAGGTTTCGGGAAGAGCCGCACAATTTTGGGCAATAAAGGGTTTATTCCTTCGGGGGCTTGCGTTATGTATGGCATGCAAAAGCAATTCCTTTCCTGTACCCGTCTCCCCATAAACCATGATGGGTGAAGGAGATGAGGCTACTGTCATGGAATCTTTCTTAAGCTTAAGCATTACTTCAGATATGCCGATTATGTCTGCAAAGTTAAAGAATGCCTTATTCCCATCGTAGCTTTGCTCAGGTCTTGCATCTTTCAAAAGCTCAGCCTGCAGATCCACAACCTTCAGGGATAGCTTCTTTACCTCCGTTATGTCCCTTGATACTTCAAGGGCGCCCATAACACGCTTCCCCGAAATAATCGGTATAGTTGAATTCAAGGTAGTAATCTGAATGCCTTTGTAATTCTTAAAGGCTTGCTCAAAATTCAGAATGGGCTTTCCAGTCTTTATAACCCTCATTATAGTGCTGGTATCCTCTGTCAGAGAGGGATATATTTCGAGTATGTGCCTGCCTATTGCTTCATCCGGGTTAATATTATCCAACTCTGCTGCAAATCTGTTATAATACACAATAATGCCCGAGTTGTCGACAATGTGAATGCCTTCTTCAATATTGTCCAGTATGTCCTTGATATTCTCCTTGAATAAAGAATTCAACAAGCTCCCACCCCTTTACTAATCCTCAGCTGTTCATGACTGTCCTGCTTTATTACCGCCGATTATTCGGCATAAACCTTATTTAAAAAGCAGGTTGATTAACCTGCTGTACTTTAAGTATATACTATAATTTATAAAGTTACAAATATTCTGTAATCTTTTTTTGAGAAAAATGTGAAAACTTACAGCAGTACGCCCTTAATATCCTCGTCCCCGGCAGGCTCTACCTGTATGTATTCATATTCACTGCCATTTTTCTTCTTGAATTTTACCCTTACGCTTTCCTTTTCCTTTTCTTTGCTATATCTGGCGGTAACGGAAGCCGCAAAGGAAATATCCTCTTCAGAAAACACTCCGGCTTCGGGAGGTATCAAAACGGCTGTAGAACCGGCACAATCCGCAGTATCAAATATCAGATGTTCATCTTTTACAAGCTCCATTAAAAGCTCATATTCTGTTTCGTTCCTGGTACATACTATCCTTGCGGCAGAAGGTATCCTCATATGTCTTCCTATTCTCAGGAGCTTGATATCCATTGGATCTGCCTTCTCCTTGCCATAGCTGTACAAATCCCTCAGGCGATTGGCAAACTGCGGTTCGGTAAGCATGCAGCCTCCTGCAGGAGAAGGGTAATCCTTGATTCCCCACTTCCTCGCCAGTTCTATCTGCTGCTTCCTCGATTTGCCGCTGATTCCCAGTAGCTTTGTCCTATCGACAAGACCTTCAACTTCCATTTTGGTAGGAGGGAGATTCAGCGCACAAAGGGGCCTCAGTATCTTATCCTCAAAGCCTG
>JAQVFD010000145.1 GCA_028697435.1 Clostridiaceae bacterium | reverse complement strand
CGCAATGGTCCCGGTGGTATTGACCATGCTTGCGTCCGTGGTTTATTTTTCCTACAGCCTGTCTACACTTTCAAATCCAATGAATTATATAAAATAGTAAATAAGTGGGGAATAAACAATGGAAAAATTCTTGGCGGTAATATTGATATTTGTAGTGGTTGCGGCAGCGGGGCTGATGTATGTGAATCAAGTATATAATCCTCAGAAGGAGACACAGATGGCAATGGCGGATATGGCTAAGGAGACTTTATCAGCGGTTAAGCTGGAAATTGGGGATGGAACTATCTCTCGTGAAGTAATGGGTAATGAGATTAAAGAGATTATTGAGGGTTATTTACATGATAATGTGATAGATAGAGTCACCATAGGAGGCGTTAACTCTGACAATATCGATCATATAAGTGACATTACAAATCTTAATACTATAGATGTGGCAAGCCGGTACTATATGAGGGTAACAAGTAATAACGGCAAAATATCCGAGATTAGGTTTATAGAGATTGAATAATAGTATCCAAGAAACATATCCGTAAGGAGAATCTGTATGGAAAAATTCTGGGCTTCATTATTGGTTATTCCAATTTTCACATGGTATTCTTTTCATGCTGTGCTGGATAGGGATTTCAAGATAAAGCAGCAGGCAGTAGAGAATATTGTGTATCAATATACACAGATTGCTGCAAAAAAGGGTACCTTGTATCCTTCTGTTTATAATGAAATGGAAAACAGGCTGTCAAGGTTCGGAGTCTTTGACATCATGCTGACAGCAGAAAGATTCAACGGCAGCAGTGATATGCCGGAGTTAATAGAAGGCAAGGATATTATAGGTAGGGATTTGCGTTCGGAAGGTTTTGACATTATCAATATATATGCTGAGAGCAGTAATGAACACCCTCTTGGAAGGCTGTATGAAATCACCCCCTTTGGAACAAAATCGGGAGCGGAAGCTGACATCAGGTATTTCGGCAAAGCATCGGTATATATTCAATAAAAGGAACGGGTTACGGGGAGAACCAAATTCCGACGTAGGGGAAGTGGTACTATAAAGTCATTTTTCTGGAGCTTGATTTTTATATTCTGCACCTGGAGTATGTTTTTTATTGGAAAGGGAATAGACAATATAGACATAATGTCAGGGAGGTACAAGAGAGCTCTGGATGCAGGGGCAAATGCAGCTTCCGCATACAGAGCCTATTATTCTGAGGAAATGCTTTATGATCAGGGTACCGGGTTTGGAATCGGCCTTGAGAACAGCAATAATGTGTCTATAGAAAGGGAAGAGGCAGTTAAGTGGTTTTACAGGCTTTTCTTCAGGAATATCGGCGCTATGGACATTGATAAGCAAAATGAGATTAAGAGATATATACCTATGAAAGCAATTATCCTTTTTGACAGGCTTATGATAGCTGATGCCGATGATAATTGGAGCACATATGACCCATCCGGGGAAAAAGAGTATATAGTTCAATATAGGGGTAAGGAATATAAGTTCACATTATCTGACCAGGTTTATGACATTGAAAATAGCTTATGGGTCAAGGCAGAGGATATTGGTCTGGATACAAAAGAAAGAAAGGCTTTGGTCTCTGAATATATAATAAGCGAACTTAACAGCTTTTTGGATAACAGGGCAAACAAGGAAAGTGGCAGTCGCTACAAGATAGTATTCTCAATAGATGACGCTGCAGACAGAAAACTCAGCGGCATAAACGGAGTCAACTTTTTTATACTATGTGAAGGAGTACCTATATCGTCACTTAATCCTTTCAAGCAGGAAAAGTTCTTTGCTTACAGCGTAGGCGGCAGTGAAGTAAAAAAGAAGTGACCGATATGTAGAAGGATGTCGAGATATGACCATATTTGTATTACTGTTATTATTGGAATTTTCCGGCTGTTGTAAGATAATAAATATACTGGCATTTATAACGGGAATTGGAGGTCACTACCTTATAGGAATTATTACAACTGTCAGTTGCAATACTTATTTCTTATGGGAGGTTATAGGCTATGTCCGGTTTTCCTTACATTATCAATAGTGAAGAAAAAGGAAAGGATGATAATAAATTTTCCCTTGATCTGGAAATCATGCAAAATGAACATTCTATGTTTGGAGATAGATTACAAATAATCGAAGAGCAAAAAAAATACTATGAAAAGCAGAGAGATCATTTATATAAACTATTTAACGCAATGGATCTTCCTGTAGTATCCATATCATATCCGGATTATAAGGTTATTGAATTTAACAACAAAGCGGTATCTGAGTTAAGAGAACTTACCGGAATCGAAGGTCTTATTATTGAGTCAAATGTCTATGGTAAAGGCTTGGCTGAATCGATACCTTCATTAAACATAGATAATGAAAAGGCATTTATTGAACGGATGGAGACAACCAAATCCTCAATATGCCATAAAAGAGTGGAACTGAATAAAAACGGGCGCAAGATTTACTGGAATATTACATATCACCCCTTATTAAATACGAGGGATGAGGTTACAGAGATATTGATAGTTGTGGTGGATGTAACCGATGAAGTGGAAAAAACTATGCAAATGGAATATATATTGAAGCTCAAAGATGATTTCTTATATTTTATGACTCATGAGTTTAAGACTCCTTTAGCTATAATAAATGTAGCTGTACAGACGTTAGAACATTGTTATTCAATGCAGATTCCCGACAAAGCAAGTGCGTTAATAGGAAAGATTAAACAAAATTCATTTAGACAGCTTAGGCTTGTAAACAACCTTCTGGAAATTGCACGTATAAATTCGGGCAATATTAAGCTAAAGCAAAGAAATGTAGATATAGTTTTTTTGACAAGAGCTATCACCGAGTCTGTAGTAATATATGCCCAGCAAAAAGGCATCGAATTAGTTTTTACCTCGAAACTACAAGAAAAGACTATTGGGCTTGACGACGAAAAATTTGAGCGTGTTCTGCTTAATCTTCTTTCTAATGCAATTAAGTTTACACCCCCGAGAAGAAAGGTAACAGTCGAGTTATCCTCCAAACTGCATAAGCAAAAAAGAATGGTCTGCATTAAAGTAAAGGATCAGGGTATAGGCATCCCAAAGGAGAAGCAGGACATGATATTTGATCGCTTCGGACAAGTTGACAATATGCTTGCAAGTCAGGCTGAAGGCAGCGGTATAGGACTATATCTTGTTAAGCTAATGGCGAATTCCTTTGGAGGAAGTATAGCCTTGGTGAGTGAATGGGGAAAAGGAAGTGTGTTTACTCTAATGATACCTTCAAGAAAAACAAAGGAGAGAAGCAAAGAACAAAAACTAAAGCTTGGATATGACAATCGGCTTGTGCAATCCATAGCAATTGAATTTTCAGATATTTATGATTCAACTCATTTCTAAAGCATCGGGAGGCAGCGTTATACTCTCAATGATATATTGAAATATACCCATAGGAGTTTCTACTTTAACGTTGTCTTTGACCTTCTTCAGAAGGAATGCCCTTCCCATAGGTGACAGATATGACGCACTGTCCACATTAAGATCTATTTCGCCCATAAATGGAGACACAATTTGCATTTCTTCAATTTTGTTTGTATAGCAATCCTTCAGCATAATCTGGCTTCCGATTATTGCAATAGGGCAGTTATCGGATGCATTGTCATCCACAATAACCTCATTGTATATTATGTTTTCAACGCCATTAATGTAAGAATCCAGGAGTTCCTGAAAATCATTGCGCTCATTAGTCCATACAGGGTAATACTTATCGATAACACAGAGTTTTTCTTCTTCGATTTTAATTAAATGCTTTATAAGCATTTCATATATTTTTTTTGAAACTATATACTTTGACACCGATAATACCTCCTAAATATTACATTAAATGGTAAATGATATAATAATACAACAAGGCACCTTGCAGCGAATCTGCAAAATGCCTGTAAATACAGTTTAACATAAATGTAAATGGATGTAAATAGTGGGTTGCATTACCATTTAATTGAAATGATGGATATTTAGCGTAAAATATTCGATTTTTTTTTATTAAGCTGGAGTTGAGCTAAAAGTAATTTTTTATATTAGTATTGACTGATGTCAGTCAGCGCATTATAATATAATTGACTGACATCAGTCAATTATATTAATGGAGGAAACTTATGACAAGAATAAGCAAAGATCCTGATGAGAGAAGAACTGAGATAATTAATGCGGCAGAAAGGCTTTTTAATGAGAAAGGCTTCGGGAATACTGCAGTCAGCGATATTGTAAAAAGTATAGGTGTTGCTCAAGGTACCTTCTATTACTATTTCAAATCCAAAGATGATGTTTTCAGTGCCATTGCAGAAAATTTTTTGAACGATTATTTGGAGGACTTCACATTAATGGTGAATAATGAAAAGCTTAATGCAATTGAAAAGCTTGGGATAGCTTTTGACAAGGGTATAGAATTACTGGAAAACAATGAGGGTGTGATGTTCTACCTTCATACAAAAGAAAATATAGAGCTTCACGAGAAGGTAGAGAGAAAATTTATCGAATATATTACGCCTTATGTAGCGAAGATAGCCAGGCAAGGTGTGGAAGAGGGTTTATTCGACATGGAGTATCCGGAGGAGGTTATTACATTTCTCATGATGGGTTCTCATTTTTTGGGGGATGTGAATATATATCTGGAGGATAGGGGGACATATATACGAAGAATGCAGGCTGTTTTATTCGTTGCCCGAAGGGTGTTGGGTATTGACAGTGAGACAATGACCAATTTTGCAGATAAATACATTGATAAGTTTATCAAGCTGCTGCCATAAATTGTTTTGGGGGTGTAATTATGCCTGAAAATGAAGTATTCAGGTTAGACGGTGTATCTAAGATTTATAGAATGGGTGAAATTGAGGTTAATGCACTTAAAAATGCAGAATTTGAAATAAAAAGCGGGGAACTGGTTGTTGTCCTGGGACCGAGCGGTTCGGGGAAAAGCACACTTTTGAATATACTTGGCGGTATTGATACTTCAACTTCAGGAAAGGTATTGTTTCGGGGTACTGACATAAGCGGATACAATGAAAAACAGCTTACACTTTTCAGAAGAAGAAACATTGGCTTCATATTTCAGTTTTATAATCTGATGCCAAATCTAACAGCCAGAGAAAATGTTGAGCTTGCGACGGAAATCTCTGGTAATCCTATGGATATTGAAACAGTATTGGAAAAGGTAGGGCTTAAATACAGGGCAAATCATTTTCCGTCACAAATGAGCGGAGGTGAGCAACAAAGGGTTGCTATTGCAAGAGCTGTAGCAAAGAATCCTGATGTGCTTCTATGTGATGAGCCTACCGGAGCACTTGATTATTCCACAGGAAAATTGGTGCTCAATTTACTTAGGGATATAAATAAGGAAACCGGAAAGACAGTAATAATAATTACTCATAATCAGCCAATTGCGTCTGTAGCAATGAGGGTTATAAAGATGAGAAGCGGGGAGATTGTTGAGAATTATATAAATGACAGCCCTGCTGATCCTGATATGATTGAGTGGTGATCGTATGAACAAAATGAACAGGATGCTGATACGGGATATATTGAAATCCAAAGGTCAGTTCATTGCCGCTGCTGCAGTTGTTTTTGCGGGAATAGCAATGTTCTCGGCCTCTTTTGTATCATATAAGAATTTGAAAAATTCAGTAGAAAGCTACTATGATCAGTATAAATTCTTGAATTACTATGCAGATGTCAAGGGCGTTTCTCCAATGGGGATAAGCAAGATAAAAGAGATAAAGGGAATTAAGGATGTAATCGACAGGATTACTGCAGGCGACGGGGCAGATATGGGCAACGGTAAAAGGGTTACGGTTAGGATGGTATCATTACCCGATGATGTCCAGCCTGCTGTTAACAGACTGGTTTATGTTTCGGGAGGTTATCTCGATGATAAGGACCAGTACTCATG
>JAQVFD010000144.1 GCA_028697435.1 Clostridiaceae bacterium | reverse complement strand
AAGCGGTTGGCAGAAGAGCAGCTGCAGAACTTAACAGTAAATATGAGGATTTGAATCTGATTATAGCCCATATGGGAGGCGGAATATCAGTTGGAGCACATAGAAAAGGCAGAGTAGTAGATGTACACAATGCTCTTGACGGCGAAGGACCATTTTCTCCGGAAAGAAGCGGAGGCTTGCCTATAGGATCTCTCATAAAACTTTGCTATTCTGGCAATTATACAATTGATGAAATAAAGAAGAAAATCACAGGTAAGGGCGGACTTGTTGCATACCTTGGGACCAATGACGGCAGAGAAGTTGTAAAAATGATAGAAACCGGAGACAAGAAAGCAGAACTTGTGTACAAAGCAATGGCATACCAGGTAGCAAAGGAAATAGGTGCCTGCGCTGCAGTTCTTGAAGGTAAGGTAGATGCCATCTGTCTGACAGGAGGTCTTGCATACGACAAGCATCTTACAGGTTGGATCAAAGAAAGGGTAGAATTCATAGGGGAAGTAAAGATATATCCGGGTGAGGATGAAATGGTAGCCCTTGCAGAGGGTGGTCTCAGAGTACTTCGCAAGGAAGAGTCGGCAAAGGAATATATATAGGTTCGAGGTTTCGAGGTTACGAGGTTTCGGGGTAGGAGCGATTCATGAATCGCAAGTATAAGACCCGAAGTTTTGATTAAAGCCATGAACCAAGAGCTGGATTGGGTGATAATATGTTTAATGATAAGAGATTGAGAATAATCACGGGGCATTATGGAAGCGGAAAAACCGAGTTTGCTGTGAATTATGCATTTGGTCTTGCCGAAGCAGGCAAGAAGACAGCTATAGTTGATTTGGATATAGTTAATCCGTATTTTCGCTCCAGGGAAAAGGAACCGCTGCTTACGGAAAAGGGTATAAGAGTCATTTCTTCTTCAATAAAAGGAATATCGGGAGACTTGCCCGCTCTTTCACCTGAGATATATTCTGTTTTGCAGGATACCTCTTATGAGGTTGTACTGGATGTAGGAGGGGATAAGGTTGGAGCCAGGGCGCTGGGAAGATATCATGAATATTTCGATAGAGAACCTTATGACATGTTTTTTGTTGTAAATGCCAATAGGCATCAGACCAACACGGTAGACGGAGCGATAAGCTATTTAAGATCCATTGAAGATAGCTCCATGCAAAAGGTTACAGCTTTGGTCAACAATACCCATCTCTGCGGCAATACTACACTAGAGGATATAATGAAGGGTCAGAAGCTATGTGAGGATGTATCAACAGTTTTAGGGCTGCCCATAAAGTATGTGGTTGCAGAAAAGAGATTTGTTGATTTGCTTCCAAAAGGACTTCATGGAGAGGTATTGCCAATAAATATATATATGAAGAAGCCTTGGGAGGATTAAATTAATTAAGTAAGGAGGTTAAGTAATGGCTAAAGTAACTTTCGACGAAAACAGATGCAAAGGTTGTGAACTTTGTACCACAGTATGTCCTGCCAAAATTGTTGTTATGGACAAGGATAGGATTAATATCAAGGGTTATCATCCGGCGACAGTTAAGGAAATGGACAAATGCACGGGATGTGCTTCTTGTGCAAGAATGTGTCCTGACGTTGTAATAAAAGTAGAGAAATAAAAGGGAGGTAGAAGCTTAATGGCTAAGGAATTATGGAAGGGCAACGAAGCTGTAGCTGAAGCAGCGATTAAAGCCGGATGCAGGTTTTTCTTCGGCTATCCGATTACACCACAGAATGAGATACCTGAGTACATGGCTATGAAAATGCCTCAGATCGACGGGTGTTTCCTTCAGGCGGAGTCTGAAGTAGCTGCTATTAATATGGTTTATGGAGCAGCTGGTGCAGGAGCAAGGGTAATGACATCCTCATCCAGCCCGGGTATAAGCTTGAAACAGGAAGGTATAACATATATTGCAGGGGCTGAACTGCCCTGTGTAATAGTAAATATGGTAAGAGGAGGCCCAGGTCTTGGAAGTATTCAACCTGCACAGTCAGACTATTTCCAGGCTTGCAAGGGTGGCGGACATGGCGATTATAGGCTTATAGTGCTTGCACCTGCATCAGTACAGGAAGCAGTTGACCTGGTTCAGGAAGCCTTTGATATAGCAGACCAGTATAGGAATCCGGTAATGATTCTTGGGGACGGTATGATGGGACAGATGATGGAGCCTGTGGAATTCAAAGAAGTAAAAAAGAGAAGTCTTCCTGAAAAGACATGGGCTACAGTTGGTACTAAAGGAAAGAGAAAGCCCAATGTTGTTAATTCCCTGTATATAGATGCAGCTGATTGTCATAATCACAATGTTGATTTGTTTAAAAAATATGCAGAAATCGAGAAGAATGAAGTACGGGTTGATACTTATAATGTGGAAAATGCAGAGATAGTATTCGTAGCATATGGAACAACTGCAAGAATTGTTAAGAATGCAATAAACTCACTTGCAAAAGAAGGAATAAAAGCAGGACTTATAAGACCCGTAACTCTCTGGCCGTATCCATATAAGGCTATTGAGGAAGCAGCGGAAAAAGCAAGTGTTAAAGCCTTCATGTCTGTTGAAATGAGTATGGGACAGATGGTTGAGGATGTTAAGTTAGGTGCAAATGGGAAGAAACCTGTTTACTTCTATGGTAAGGCAGGCGGCGCGTTCCCTACTCCTAAGGGTATTGCTGAAGAAGCTAAGAAGATATTAGGGGGTGCAAAATAATGGCAGTTGTATTTGAAAAGACCAGAGGACTTGCAGAAAAGCCCTTCCATTATTGTCCCGGATGCACTCATGGGATAATACACAGGCTTGTTGCCGAATCACTTGATGAGCTTAATCTTATTGATGATGCCATCGGAGTAGCTCCTGTCGGATGTGCTGTATTTGCATATGATTATTTTAACTGCGATATGCAGGAAGCAGCTCATGGACGAGCACCGGCAACGGCAACAGGAATAAAGAGGGTACACCCTAAATCAGCGGTATTTACTTATCAAGGTGATGGTGATTTAGCGTCAATAGGTGCTGCTGAGATTGTACATGCGGCAATGAGAGGCGAAAAGATTACAACAATATTTGTAAATAATGCAATATATGGTATGACAGGCGGCCAAATGGCTCCTACAACTCTTGTAGGTCAGAAGGCAACTACAGCTCCATACGGCAGAGATGAAAATCATGCAGGAATGCCTTTAAGAATAAGCGAAATGCTTGCAACCATACCAAAAGCTGTGTTTGTAGAAAGAGTATCAGTACATGATGTAAAGCATATTATTCAGGCAAAGAAAGCTATAAAGAAAGCTTTCCAGACTCAAATGGAAGGAAAAGGTTTTTCCTTAGTAGAAGTAGTTTCCACTTGCCCGACAAACTGGGGGAAAACTCCAATAGAAGCATTGAAGTGGCTCCAGGAGAATATGATACCATATTATCCACTTGGGAATTTCAGAAATACTGAGGAGGTGAAATAATGGCACATGAAATTATAATGGCAGGCTTTGGTGGACAGGGAGTTATGGCTATGGGGAAAATACTTGTTGAGGCAGCAATGGAAGAAGGCAAGAATGTGTCATGGCTACCTTCATATGGACCTGAAATGCGCGGAGGCACCGCAAACTGCAGCGTAATAGTATCGGATGAGCCAATAGGGGCTCCGATAGTTACTGAAGCTACTGCAGCTATAGTAATGAACAGACCGTCACTGGACAAGTATGAAAGCATGGTAGTTCCGGGTGGAGCACTCTTGATCAACAGTTCTTTAATAGACAAGAAGGCTACAAGAGAGGATATAAAGGTTCACTATGTGCCTGCAAATGATATAGCACAAGAGCTTGGAACGGACAAAGTTGCAAACATTGTAATGTTAGGTGCTTACATTCAGGCATCAGGCGCAGCATCAGCTGATTCAATAATGAACATAATCACACAAATGTTTGCAGGAAAAAAGGCAACGGTTATACCGTTGAATAAAGAAGCACTTTTAAGAGGGGCAGCTTGCATAAAATAATTTAATTAAGTCCATCCCGAAAAATAAAAAACCTCCATCTTCCATCCTCCTTTCGGGATGGACTTTTTCTTTTTGTTGACTATTAACATGTAATTGAATAGAATAAAATATAAATATCAATATTAATTCTATGATTGAAATAGTATCGGAGGTATAGATGTGGATTATAAACTCGAAATAGCAAAAAAAATTAATGGTTTTGTTGATATGGAGCTTGATAAGGTCATAGAGCTTATTGAAATTCCGCCTCAGACCAACATGGGGGACTACGCATTTCCTTGTTTTCAGCTGGCAAAGGTTATGAGAAAATCACCGAACATGATTGCTATAGAGCTTGCTGAAAAGATAATAGCTGACGATATAGCAGAGAAGGCTGAAGCGGTAGGAGGATATGTTAACTTTTTTGTTAATAAGAAAGAATACATAAAGCTTATGGTGCAGGAGGTCCTTGAAAAGGGTGAAAGATTCGGAAGTTCTGAGGATGGAAAGGGTAAGAATGTAATAGTTGAGTTTTCCTCTGTAAATGTAGCGAAACCTTTCCATGTGGGGCACTTGTTCAATACAATGCTGGGCAGTGCACTGGAAAAGGTTTATAAGCATTCAGGATACAATACGATCAGAATCAACCATCTTGGAGATTGGGGTACTCAATTTGGAAAGCTGATATCAGCCCATAAGAGGTGGATAAATGAAGAAGCCCTTGAGCGGGAGCCTATAAGTGAGCTTTTCAGGATATATGTCAAATTTCATGAAGAAGCTGAAAAGGATCCTACCCTTGAGGATGAGGCCAGGGCGTATTTTAGAAAGCTTGAGGAAGGAGATCCTGAGGTTACTGCGCTATGGCAGAGGTTTAAGGATCTGAGCCTTAGAGAATTCGGCGAGATTTATAGGATGTTGAATGTTGAGTTTGATTCTTATGCAGGAGAAAGCTTCTACAGCGACAAGATGGATGAGGTTGTACAGATGCTTCGGGAGAAAAAGCTGCTGAAGGACAGTAATGGAGCCAAAATAGTTGATTTGGAGCAGTTTAATATACCGCCGATAATGATACTTAAGTCTGACGGTGCTACAATATATGCAACCAGGGATTTGGCTGCGGCAATATACAGGAAGAGAACCTACGATTTTTACAAGAATATCTATGTGGTCGGAGGAACACAATCACTGCATTTCAATCAGATTTTCAGTACCTTGGGGCTTATGGGCTTCGAGTGGTCTAAAGACTGCGTGCACATTGGCCACGGGTTGGTGAAGTTTGCAGACAAAAAACTCTCAACACGAAAGGGCGACGTTGTTTTTGCAAAAGATGTAGTGAATGAAGCCATTCATAAGACCACAGAAGTAATCGAACATAAGAATCCTAACCTTGAAAACAAGGAGGAGGTTGCCAGGAAGGTAGGTATGGGAGCGCTTCTTTATACCTTCCTCAAGAATAATAGGGATAAGGATGTTGTATTCACCTGGGAAGATGCACTGAACTTTGATGGGGATTCCGGTCCGTATGTTCAGTATACTTATGTAAGAGGTCAGAGTATATTGAAAAAAGCAGGGAATATACCTGATACGGTGGACCTGAGCTATCTTACCACCGAAGAAGAATTTCAGATGGTTAAGCTTCTGGGAGCTTTCAAGGATTCGGTCAAAGAAGCAGTGGAAAGGTATGAGCCCTTTGTGGTTATCAGACATGTAACGGAGATAGCAAAGGCTTACAATAAATTTTATAATTCCCATCCCATTCTTAACGCTGAGGATAATGTAAAGAATGCAAGACTTCAGCTTACAAAAGCCGTGGGGATAGTAATCCAGACAGGCTTGGGCCTTGTAGGAATAGAAACGCCGGAGAATATGTAGATTTTATGTGCAGGGACACCATACATGGCGTCTTTAAACAGAAGGGAGTCTTAAAATGGGTCGCTTGTTTGGAACAGACGGAGTAAGGGGAATTGCAAATGAGGAGTTGAGCCCTTCTCTT
>JAQVFD010000143.1 GCA_028697435.1 Clostridiaceae bacterium | reverse complement strand
TCAGAACCTGAAATTGAAAAAAACGGTACTTTTGATTCTCCTGCGATAGCCCTTGCAAGAAGGGTCTTACCGGTACCGGGAGGTCCCACAAGCAATGCACCCTTAGGCATTATTGCACCGATTTCCTTGTATTTTGTAGGATCATGCAGGAAATCTACTATTTCCCTCAGGGCCTCTTTTGCTTCGTCTTGTCCGGCTACATCATCAAAGGTTTTGCCTGTCTGTGCTTCAACATAAATCTTGGCATTGCTTTTCCCAAAGGTCATAGCGTTGCCGCCCATTCCTTTTTGCATGCTGCCTGCAAGGAGTTGTCCCATTCCGATAAAGAAAATCAGAGGAAGAACCCAGGATATAATAAAGTTCATCAAAGGAGAATTTTCTCTTGGTATAACCTGCGAAAACTTTATATCAGCGGTAATTAGTCTGTTTACCAGCCCCGGGTCATCTACCTTTCCGGTAACATAAATGATTTCTTTTCCCGCTTCGTCAATTGCAGTAAATGCAATTTGATTATCCTGAATCTCTACAGTTTTTATTTTCCCGCTTTCAATCTGAGTCAAAAATGTTCCGTAGTCCACTTGTGTAATCTGTTGTTTCACTAAAGACGGAAAAATATATGCATTCAACAGCATTACCAATACCATTGTGATAATGTAATAATAAATAATAGGCTTCCTTGGGTTATTCTGTTCTTTCATGCTTGTCCTCCCTTATTCAATACTTTTAATTGCTATTAGCAACTCATTTAACTTTTGCAATCCTAAAATAATACCTTCAAAAATCTCTTCTTTACCTTCCAAATGCACCGAAAACCTTTCACTAAAAATTCTTTCTATTTCCAGTATGGTCTCTTTCCCCTGCTTAGTAAGCACTACAAATACGACCCTTTCATCTTTTCGGTTTCGGATACGTTCTATATAACCCTGCCCTTCGAGCCTTTTACACATTGCGGAAATGTTAGCACCCGCAGAACATATGCTTTCAGCCAGACTGCCTATGGTGTGAGAATCGCAATTATAAAGCTCCATAAGAATTCTGGTTTGCATCATGGTAAGTCCGCAACTTTCAATCGCCGGACTAAATACACTGTTCAAATTTTCATTGATCTTACGCGTATAATCAAAGACGATATTCTTAAACTCAGTTGCCTCCATAATGTTCCTCCTACATTATATATAATACATAATATCTATACAATATATATAATATTATACATACTTAAATCTGTCAAATATTATTCTTCAGACGCCAGATACCAGACGCCAGACTCCAGATTTCGGGTATTCCTTCGAAGCCCTTCTCAATTCTAGTGTCTGGTATATAGTGTATCGTGTCTGAAATTAGATTTATGAATAATAAGTACTAAAAAAACAATGTAATATAATACTATTTGACTATAGAATTATATGAATGATTAGTTTATAATGTAATAAAATATCTTAAAAAATGACAATATTTACCGGCATTTGCATAAGAAAAATGTATAGGGGTGGATTAAGTGGATATTCATAGCGGTGATACCTTAGTTTTTGCTGTTGACAACATGACTAAGAGATGGAGGATATCTAAGATAGACAGCAAAGTCGTGAAGATTTTCGAGGAAGACGGATCGTACAGACAGATGCCCTATACATATTTGATCGAAATGTATGAGAGAGGGTATATTAAGGTTGAAGCACCGGTTATGGCATGGTAATAAGGCGATATTAGCCTATTGTTTTCAGACAATAGGCATTTTTATTGTATAGGAAAGTATAACTTTCCTATACAATAAAAAACATTGATTTTACTGCCCGCGCCAGAATTTCCTACGGAAAAGGCGCATGGGCGGCAAATGCGGCAAAGCCGCCTTTGTTATGCAAAAGATGCAGAATCTTTGATACAATAGTGTTAAATACCAGATAATATATATATTAATACTACAAGTTACAGTTTTTTATTGTAAAGCTTGCTTACTTATGCTAAAAATAGAAATATAAATACTTTATTGGAGGATATGCAAATGAGTGTCAAAATAGTTGCAGACAGCAGCTGTGACCTGAATGAAGATTTGAGGGTGCTTGGTATTAATCTTGTACCTCTTTCACTTGAAATAGGCAGCAAAGTTTATCGGGATGATGAAAGTCTGGATGTCAAAGCCATGCTGAAAGAAATGGCAGCATGTCCGACTCCTCCAAGAACAGCATGTCCTTCACCAAATGATTTTCTTAAAGCTTATGAGGGCAAGGATAGTGTTTTTGCTGTTACTTTGAGTTCCAGCCTTAGTGGAACCTACGAAAGCGCTATGCTTGCAAAGAAGATGTTTTTGGAAAAAGCGGAAGATAAATTTATTCATGTATTTGACTCCTTTAGTGCTTCAATAGCAGAAACACTTATAAGTATTAAGATTTTTGAACTGGCAAAGAAAAAATGTGATGACCTCCAAATAGTAGAGAAGGTCAATGAGTATGTCAAGAGCATGAAGACTTTTTTTCTTCTTGAATCTCTGGATAACCTTATAAAAAACGGAAGGATGAGCAGGGTAAAAGGCGGGATTGCAACACTTTTGAATATCAAGCCTGTTATGGGAGCAACGGATGATGGACATATTAAGCTGGTGGAAAGTGTCAGAGGATATAAAAGGGCATTTGCACGTTTCGTTGAAATTATTGGAGAGCAGGGAGATAAGCTGGAGGATAAGGTTATAGGAATAGCTCATGTTAACTGCCTTGAAAGAGCAGAAGAGTTTAAGAGTGAGCTTCTTAAAAGATATAAGTTCAAGGATATAATTATTGTTGAGGCTGCGGGCCTTAGCAGCGTATATGCAAACCAGGGAGGGATAATAGTAGCATTCTAGGATATGAAAAAGGGACTTTTTAGTCCCTTTTTTTAATCTGCTTTAAACTCCTTATTGATTGACTTGTATTTATTTACCTTAGCCTTTATGCCGTTGAAGCTTTCAGGCATTGGTGTCTTTGCCATGTCGTAGGTCATGGAGGTTACAAGGCAGCCTATCCTGTACAGATTATTTTGATCAATCTTGTCAAGTGAGTCTTCATCTGTATGATAGTAAGGATCCTCATGATAATCCAGGAATACAGAAGGGATCCCCGAGAGTTCAAAACCTTCATGGTCACTGGAGCTTGACGTGCTGCGATCATATGGATAACCGAAATTATCCAGATAAACTTCAGCCAGGTCAGCGACAAAGGAATTGGCATCTTCTTCCACAGTCATTACTCCTATAGCTTCACCTACACCTACCATATCCAGGTTTATCATTGCAACTATGTCATTGAATTCCTCTTCACTGAGGTTATCAAGGTATTGGTATGAGCCTACAAGGCCTATTTCCTCCGCGCCAAAGGCAGCAAATTCAATGTTATATGCAAGCTTTTCTTCTGAAAGTATTCTTGCAGATTCAAGCATTGCTGCAACACCGGAAGCATTGTCATTAGCTCCGGGGCTGTCGACACAATCCATATGTGCTCCCATTACTATTGTGCCATGAGATTTTTTACCTCTGTTGGCGTAAAGTGTGCCGATGACATTCTGTGAGGTTCCGTAATCGATGCTGCATTCTGAAATCATGCTAAGGGATACGGTATTTCCGGCTCCCAGCAGACCTATTATGTATAATCCGTCATCCTGAAGCATTTCCAATGCAGGAATCTCTGATGGATTGGCGAGAGTCCCATTAACAGGACCTGGACTATGGTTGTATATTATTGCTGCTGCAGCACCGGCATTGGCGGCATTTTGCACCTTTTCAGCAAAAGTGAATTCCCCTCTTGAAATCAATGCTATTTTTCCTGCTGTATCAGCCGGAAAGTCTTCCGGATAGCCAAGTCCACAGTCCAATACCTCTGCAGTAATGCTTCCACCAGGTGTAGAACAGGAGTATTGAAAATTGGCCACATCGAATGCCTTTGTCTCAGGTGAGATCATTTCCAGCGATGCACTACCATCAAACCAGCTTACAATATCAAATTCCTGTCTCTCAACATCAAGCCCATAGCTTTCCATTTGCTCAGCAATATAATCTGCAGCGGTTTCTTCACCTTCAGTTCCGGTCATTCTGGCATCATCTTCATAAGCCATAGCCTCTATATGCTCATAGATGTTTTCACCGGATACATTATCAAAAATATCCTTGTGAACCGGAGCTGCATTGGTGCAGATAGATGTGGCAAGCACAAACACCAGAATAAGAACAAGCAGTCTTGAATTTCTAAGCTTTCTCATTACGTGTAACCCCTTTCTTAATTAAAAAATTGCTCTTTTAATACCTTATTCAGTTAAAGATATTACTTGAAGAGCTAATTTTATAATAATTAAATATTACAATAGTTGTCAATAATAACAATAAATGTAATTATCACAATATTATACAAATTGTTTATTCTTTATGTCGAACCAAATGTTTATTTGCAGAAGATTACAGTTTAAGTAATGATATACAATTACTGAAAGCAGAACATGCCTGTGGTATAATATGAATAAACGCATATTATATTATTTTTTATTGCATATAAGAATTGTATGGAGGTATTTATTTTGAAAAGGTACATTGCATTATTCACAGCAGTATTGTTGATTGCTTTCGGACTAACCGGTATTTTTGAAACAGAAGCTGTTGAGATGGAGCTTCCCAATGAAATTGAAAGGTTTTCAGATGTCCCTGAGAAACATTGGGCATATGATACTATTCATTATTTTAGATACCTGGATATTACCCGGGGAATCGGAGAAAATAAGTTTGGTTTGGGACAAACCGTGAAAAAAGGTGAATTCATTACCATGCTGGTAAGGCTTATGGGGTGGGAGATTGCTGACACAGAAGACAGCAGCTTTTCTGATGTAAGCAAAGATAAATGGTATCATCCATACATAGAGACAGCAGTTTCCCATGGAGCAGTATTGAAGGAAATGGACAACTTCAGCCCTGATAAGCCGATAACCAGACTGGAGATTGCGGAAGCAATAGTAAGAGCCCTTGGATATGGAGGGTTAGCGGAACAGATTAAATATCTTCCCGGTGAGTTTGAGGATGTGACTGCAGGTTCAGAATACGCAAACATTTTAAAGGACTTTGGTATTTCAAACGGAGTTGATGGAGTAAGATTCCTGCCTGAAAGCAATGCAAAGAAGGAAGAAGCTGCAGCGATGCTCATAAGAATGTATCAGAGACTGAATTCAAGGGTTGATGAGCTGCATGCATTTTATGCAATAAAATCCTTTAACCAGGCTGATATGATAAAGGACCTGGATTCAGTCAGCTTTGGATGGAGCAGGCTTGAATACAATGAGGATAATAAGAGTCTTGTAGTGGCAGTTGACAAAAACGGGAAAAGTGATTTTTACATACCGGAAGGATTTTTAGAGCCGATAAAGATCACAAGGCAGAGCAGCTTACCTATACAGCTTAATCTTTTTGCATCCAATGATACGAAGATTAAGAATCCCTCAGGTGATGGACAGATGGGAATAATTGAATACCTTCTTACAAATGCTGAGACTTGGTCTGAGGTTATTGATCAAATTGACCGGACACTGAATAACACTGAGGTTACAAATGATTTTATCTCTTTTGACGGTATAGTTGTTGATTTTGAGAATATAAGGGGCGAAAGTCTTAAGCAACTTTACAATGAATTCTTATCAAAGCTTTCTGAAGCTCTCGACAAGAGCAATAAAAAGCTTTATGTGGCAGTACATCCCCAACGAGGGGGCGTACAAGCATATTATGACGGATATGATTACAGAACCATTGGTGAAATAGCAGATAGGGTCATACTTATGGCTCATGATTATAACGCGGTAAGCCTCACAGAAGCCGAGATGGCTGCAGGGTACAATGATACGCCACTTACACCTTTGAACGAAGTATACTATGCCCTTAAGGCTATTTCGGATGAAGATACAGGCGTGGCTGATTTGAGCAAGATATGGCTTCAGTTGTCTTTTGATACCGTTC
>JAQVFD010000142.1 GCA_028697435.1 Clostridiaceae bacterium | reverse complement strand
CGATTATAAACAGCAGTCAGGTAAATATGACTATGACGATATATTAAGTGACTGTCTGAATATGCTGAGAGAAAATCCCCGAATACTGAACGAAGTAAGAGAAAGGTTCAAATATATATTGGTAGATGAGTTTCAGGATATAAATGCACTGCAGTTTGAAGCAATAAAGCTTATAGCTGAGCCTCTGAATAATATTTTTATTGTCGGAGATGATGATCAATCCATATATGGATTCAGGGGTGCCGCTCCTGATATACTACTGAATTTTGAGAACCTTTATATTGGTTGCAGAAAAATATATCTTAAAATAAATTACAGAACCACAAGTAATATATTAACCTCTGCATTATCTGTTATAAATACCAATAGTAACAGGTATTCAAAAGCTCTTGAAGTTGTGAACGGTAAAGGAAGCCCTCCTGTTGTTATCAAAGCGGAGGATTTTGAGAAGGAAGCAAGGATTATAGCAGATAGAATCGGACAGATGATTAAGAACGGCAAAAAATTTTCAGATTTTGCGGTAATATACAGGACAAATCTTCAATCTAGGTCTGTTATTGATGCTTTTTTGGATTGCGGTATTCCTTTTGTCACTTTCGATGGTATGGTATCTATATACAATCATTGGATATTTAAAGATATAGTCTGCTATCTCAAGCTTGGAGCAGGCTTAGGAGACATAAGAGACTATATAAGGATAATGAACAGACCAAAAAGGTATATAAGCAAGGACACGATGGAAAAGGCAGAAGTATATGGTGGAGATTTTCTCCGGGGGGTTATTAATCAGGGAAACCTGAACAGGTTGCAGATAAATGGAGTAATGGAGCTTACGAATGACTTGAAAAGACTCGGTAATATGAATCTCATGAATGCAGTAAGGTATATCAGAAATGTAATAGGCTATGACGAATATCTTAATGAATATGCCGTTTCAAAGGGAATAAGCAAAAAAGGATTATCAGAGATAATTGAAGAAATTGAAAGCTCTGCCGGTGGTTACAGAAGCATAGTTCAGTATATGCAGCACGTGGAAGAAGTGGCTGAGAAACTGCGGCAAAAGGAATATGACCATTCCGGGCACAATAATGTAAAGCTCATGACTATGCATAAGGCAAAAGGGCTTGAATTTGAAACAGTATTTATGTGTGGCACCGTAGAAGGTCTTACGCCATACATAAAGGATGATTCTGCTACAAATACTGATTTGGAAGAGGAAAGGCGCCTATTCTATGTGGCTATGACCCGGGCGAAAAGAGAACTATATATCACCATTCCTAAGAATAGGTATGGTAAAGCGGTGAAACCTTCACGCTTTGTTGAGGAATTTCAAAAATTGATTGATTATGGCAGTCAGGTCTATGCAGGGCAAAGGGTTTATCATAAGATATACTACGAGGGAGTAGTAAAAGAGGTGATTGGCAGCAGAGAAGGTACAAGGATAAAGGTGGATTTCGAAGGCAGTATTAAAGTGCTTAATCTGAAGACCTGTCTTACCAATGAAATTATAAGACTTATGTAGAGAAATCTATTTACGTATAGGAGGCACAGCATGAACTATGTAAGGATAATCAGGATTTCCGGAAGTTTCTTTGCAAGGGAATTCACAAAGCCGGAAAAGGCAAGAAAAAAAGTACAGTACAGAGAGGTCGATGAGAAGACGGTAGCAGAGCAGTTTCTTAAAGGTGATGCAACAGTAGAGATAGTATTTGAAGATTCTGACAGAGAATCTATAAAGCTGGATTTGGAAAGCGACCAATCGTTAATAAAGAAATACCTGGGGGACAGGTTCATATCTTACTGATGAGGAGGCGGTCAAGGTGTTTAGGTTTAGAAAAGTATCACAGGCTGACAAAGACAAGGTGCTGGAGATTTCGTCAAAAATCTGGGAAGGTCATGATTTTATTAAGTATGTTTTTGACGACTGGGTCAATGAGTCGGAAGGGGAATTCACAATAGGTGAAAAGGACGGTGAAGTCATAGGCTTTGCGAAATACACAAAGCATAGTGATTCTGTTGCTTGGTTTGAGGGCATCAGGACAGATGAAAAATATGCAAACCAGGGTTTTGGGAAAGCTATTACTCAGTATTTCATAAGCAGGGCAAAGGCGGAAGGGGTAGAAACAATAGGGCTCAGTATCTATACAGGGGACAATATTAGCATGAAGATAGCCGAGAGCCTGGGTTTTAAAAAAGACGGATACTTTACATACGGTTATAAGGAATTTGACAAAGGCATAAATGAGCCTATTGTATCAAAAACAGTCATCAGCATAATGAGTACGGCTACAGCATGGGACTTAATAACCAGAGGCAACTCATACTATATGTCCAACGGATATATAAGCTATGGATGGACTTTCAAAAAAGCCACCTATGATTTGGTAGACAAGCTTGTAAAGGATAATTGCGTATATGGTGTACTTCAGGAGGGCAAGGTTAATTCAATAATGGTTCTTACCGAGGATACCCATATGGATAAGGGACTTAATATCAGTTTCATAGATGGGGATATGGGGTCTATGAAAAAGCTGATAGAATTTGCAGAGGAACAGGCTATTAATCGGGGGATGGAGTATTATGAAGTAATGGCACCCATAGATGAAAGACTTATTAATGTATTGGAACTGAATAATTTTGAGTTTTTAAGCAAGAATTACAAGCAGTATAATGTGCTGGTATACAATATGAAGCTGATATGAATTGTACAAAATGTTTAACCCTTCTTATAATTGGGAATACTCCATAAATGAAGATCATTTATGGAGGTTTTTTTATGAAGAATGTTGATTTAAGTGTAAATAACAGGACAGGCTCAGGTAACAAACAATCAAGAAAGCTGAGGCAAGAAGACAGCATTCCGGCAATACTATACGAAAGGGGATCCGGAGGAAGATTGCTTAAGATTAATGAGAGGGAAATAAACAATATCATCTCAAAAAATGGTGAGAACTTAATAGTAAAGCTTAAAGTTGATGGTATGGAAATACCTGCGGTCATGAAAGAGGTCCAGAGGAATCATTTGAACGAGCGTATTATTCATGTGGACTTTCAGCCTGCCACACTACATGAGATAATTCATGCCGAAGTACCGATAATAGTTGTAAATGGAGAGCAAATTGAAAAGAACGGATGGGTCATTAACAAGCAGATGACAGAACTGGAAATAGAAGGCGAGGTTGAAAAAATCCCTCCCGCCATATCTGTCAATGCAGCAAGATATAAAGTGGGGCAGGTTTTAAGAGTGGCGGATTTGGAGATATCAAAGGAGCTGTCAATTGTTAACGAAAAGAATGAGGTTATATTCTCTATTCTGCCTACGAAGGATAGGCCTATAGACTTGGTATTTGACAGGGTTGAACCGGAATTGGTAACGACGGAGAAGCGAAATTTAGACACGAGACGCGAGACACGAGACACTAGAGATTAGGGAAGGGCTCTGAAGCTAAGGAATTACCAATACTTCGAAGCCTTGCCCTAATTCTGGCGTCTGGTATCTGGAATCTGGTATCTGGCAATAGAAGAATGCTTGTCTCCGCCGGTTGATTATAGTAATATTAGATTAGTGATATTTTTTACAGGAGGTCTCAGAGTATGGATTATAAAGCTGATATTGGTGTTTTTGGGGGTTCGGGTTTTTACTCCTTTCTTGAAGATGTTGTGGAAATAGATATAGAGACTCCCTATGGAAGCCCCAGTGAGAAAATTGCTTTAGCTAAAGCCGGAGACAAGACAGTTGCATTTTTGCCAAGGCATGGAAAGAAGCATTCATTTCCGCCTCATATGATACCTTTCAGGGCAAATGTTTATGCCATGAAGATGCTTGGGGTCAAGTATATTATTGCTCCCACTGCATCGGGAAGTCTTCAGGCACATATTAAACCAGGGGAATTTGTAGTTTGCGATCAGTTTGTAGATAGGACATGGGGCCGGAAGGATACATACTTTGAGGGTCCCGAAACAAAACATGTAAGCTCTGCGGATCCCTACGATAAAAACCTGAGAGACATTGCAATTAAAGCATGTAAGGAAGCAGGGGTCATTGCACATGACAAGGGAACCGTTGTGGTAATACAAGGACCAAGATTCTCAACCAGAGCTGAAAGCAGATGGTTCAGTCAGATGGGCTGGGAGGTCATAAATATGACCCAGTATCCGGAATGTATGCTGGCTAAGGAACTTGACATACCTTATGTGAATATTTCCCTTATAACCGATTATGATGCAGGTCTTGAAGGAAATGAAGACATAAAGCCTGTTACAGAAGAAGAGGTATACAGGGTATTTAGTGCAAACAATGAAAAAGTAAAGGAAGTAATATATAAAATGATAGAGCAGATTTAATCTGGTTCTATATTGGAGAGTAGAGATATGAAGGGGAAACTCATTATTATTGAGGCGGGCAGTGATGCCAGTGGCAAAGCCACTCAGACAAAGAGGCTTTACAGCAAATTAAAGAATGAAAAGTACAATATCAGGAAGGTTGAGTATCCGAATTATAAAAGCGATTCATCTGCACTGGTTAAAATGTATCTGAACGGAGAATTTGGAAACAAGCCGGAGGATGTAAATGCATATGCAGCATCAACTTTTTTCTCGGTGGACCGTTATGCTTCATATATGAAGGAATGGAAGGGATTCTATGAGGATGGGGGGATAGTGCTTGCAGACAGGTACACAACCTCCAACATGGTGCATCAGGCCTCTAAGATAGATGATGAAGCCGAGCGAAGTTCATATTTGGACTGGCTTTGGGACTTGGAATTTAGTAAGTTGGGATTACCTGTTCCGGATCTGGTGATTTTTCTGGATGTACCGCCTGAAATAAGCAATAATCTGATAACGAAACGAAACAATAAAATAACAGGGGGTTCCAAAAAAGACATACATGAAAGCGATAGGGAATATCTTATAAAGACATATCTGAATGCCTGCCGGGTAGCTGAGAAATATGGTTGGACAAAGATTCAATGCACTAATGACCATTGCTTAAGGAATGTAGAAGATATACATAATGAAATATATGAATATATAATAAAAAACCTCCCGCTCTAAGCGGGAGGTTTTAAATCGGTAATAACAGCGCTAGTAAAAGAAAGTCTAGATTTATCCACGCTAAGCTGCTTGCAGCTGGCTGATAAATTAAGTCTTTCTATATTACTAGCGCTGTTACTTAGTAATAATTCTTCTCGAATATATCTTTTATGTCCGCAATAATTTTTGTGAGACCCAACGAAACCATAAGTTTAATTCTGGCCTTTTGTCCGGGAAGATTGTCTCCCAGAATCACACCTCTTTTTGTAAGTTCTTTGCCGGCTCCGGGATATCCATAACTGTCAAGTACTTTGCCCATTAAGCATCGGGATACGAGTACAACCGGTATTCCCTTACTCAATGCGTATTCAAGTCCGGGAACCATAGCCGGAGGGATGTTCCCTCTACCCATACCTTCGATTACGATTCCATGGGTTCCGGAATCCACACAAAAACGAATCAGTTTATCATCCATACCACAGGCAGTCTTAATCAGGTCCACATGGCTGTCTATTGCTTCTGCTTCAATGTACTGCCTTTTTGTATAGTTGTGATAGAAGTATGCTTTGTCATTGTCAATAAAACCAACAGGACCAAAATCAGCGCTTTTGAAAGTATCAAGGGTATGTGTGTTGGTTTTGGTCACCTGCGCTGCTGAGTGTATTTCATTATTCATTACTATCAGAACACCTCTGCCGTAAGCTTCATTTGAAACCGCGGCATAAGTTGCGGAGATCAGGTTCATAGGCCCGTCAAAGCCCAATTCCGAACTGCTTTTCATGGAACCGAAAAACACAATGGGTTTATCTGAATTTGATGTTAAGTCAACAAGATAAGCTGTTTCCTCCAGTGAATCGGTACCATGAGTTACAACAGCACCGTCAAATCCTTCAACATCCAGTTTGTATTGTATGGTTTTGGAAAGCTCAAACATTTTTTCGGGAGTCATATGGGGTCCCGGTATATTACTGAAATTGAGAAAACCTATTTCAGCT
>JAQVFD010000141.1 GCA_028697435.1 Clostridiaceae bacterium | reverse complement strand
GGCTGCGGCTATATTTATGGCAGGAAAAAAGATGTTCTGATTTTATAGCAAGCAGATACACTAATGTTGTATGGAATTAATTTCATACAACATTTATTTTATTCCAATTGCCTTCTTAAGGACTTTTGAGGCTATCGGTGCGGCTGCACTGCCGCCTCCGCCTCCATTCTCTATAAGCACCGCAATTGCAATTTTAGGGTTTTCTGCCGGGGCGAAGCCCACAAACCAAGCGTGGGACTTCTTATCACCTGCGACCTCGGCTGTTCCTGTTTTTCCTGCAACGGTCACCTTGCTGACCTTGGCCCTTGTACCTGTGCCGGAATTAACCACTTCTATCATCATGGCTTTTATGGTATCGGCGGTATTTTTATCTATTATCCTGCCTGTCTGTTTAGGTTTGAATTCCTTTATCACCTTATTTTCGCTGCCTATAATACTTTTTACAACATAGGGCTGCATCATAACTCCGTCATTTGCTATGGCAGCCGCTATCATCGCTGCATGTATTGGGGTTATAAGCACTTCGCCCTGCCCTATGGACTGCTGGGCAATACTTCTTTTGTCAGTATTGCTTGGAAAAATGCTTCCGGATACTCTAATATCTGTTTGAAATTTTTTGTTCAATTTGAATTTTCCCGCTTCTGTGTACAGATTATTGTTACCCAATTCAAGCCCCTGCTTTATGAAATACGAATTGCAGGAATACTTCAAGGCGTCTGAAAGTGTTACTTTACCATGAGCTTTGCCGTCACTGTCTTTTATAATATAACCATCGACATTTACTTCCCCTGTGCATTCTATCTCATTGTTCTGTAAATTGTTTTTCAATATTGAGGATGTCATTATCAATTTGTATATTGATCCCGGAGCATAGAGCCCTTCAGAAGCTCTGTTCAGAAGGGGACTTTTCTTATCATTTATGAGGTTATCCCAGTTGTTCTGTATACCGGAAGGATCAAAATCCGGTTTGCTTACCAAAGCAAGTATTTCCCCGGTATCCGGTCGTAATACTACTATCGAACCTTTTTTGCCCCGCAGCTGGTCGGAGGCATAGACCTGCAGGGAGCGATCCAGAGTAAGGCTGATATCATTGCCTTTTATATAATAATCATTAATTTTGCTTCTCAAACCTTCAATAGTATCGTTGGAACTCATAAGTTCCTTGTTATAAAGGGCTTCGATACCCGAAGAACCATAGTTCGCGCTTGAATAGCCTATTACATGGGAAAAATACCTGGGGTAGACATATGTGCGTTTGACCCCGGCTTTATATTTTGCACTTTTTACCAAAACATCACCGTTTTTATCCAGGATACTTCCCCTTATTACATTTCCACCTGATTCTCTGAGCCGTCTGTTGTACGAGTTGGAAGCTATCTGTCTGGATTGGAACAGGTTAAAATACAGCAGATATAAGCATATCAGCGCAAATAAAGATAAGTATACATATTTTATTATTTTGGTTCTGTCTTTCATTTGAATCACTCCTGCTCCGCTATGTTTTCAGTGCTGCCCGCAACTTCCGGCCTGGTGCTAATATAGTAAAGCATTCCAATATTTATAAACTGTGAAAGTAGTGAACTTCCCCCATAGCTTACAAAGGGAAGTGTGACACCTGTTATTGGTATAATGTTCAGCACTCCGCAGACGATTACAAGGGTTTGAATCGCTGTTAAGGAGGTAAGCCCCAAAGCTGCCGCAGAATATATGGGATTGCTGCACTTTGAGCTAATGTCCATACCAATTATACTTAACAGAGCATACATGGATAACAGGGATATTCCACTAAGTATACCTGTTTCCTCACATAATGCGGAAAATATGAAATCAGTGTGAACAGCGGGTATAAATTTAGGATTTCCGAGATATAGTCCGGTACCTATGAGACCACCTGTAGCAACTGCAAACAGGGATTGTGTTATCTGATAGGACTTCCCGGATATATATTTCCAGGGATTAATCCATGCTAAGACCCGTGACTTGATATACGAAAAGGCATAGTAGCTTATTAGAGCCCCTCCTATAGCCGCACCGGCTGAAACTGCAGTATAGAAGCCCTTAATATCCTTAGGAAAAAGCATAACGAGGTATACTGCGAAAAATAAGAAGGCGGAGCCGATATCTCTTTGAAGGACAAAAAATGCTACAACGATAAGCATAGATGCGGCAATTCCGGCAAACCTCTTGGAACTCACTTCCCGGGATAGCAGGCAAGCCGTAAAGAAGACAAAAATCAGTTTAATAAATTCTGAGGGTTGTACATTTGTAAAGTATAGATTTATCCAGTTTTTTGAGCCGTTGATTTCTATTCCCCATATCTGAGTAATTATTAGAAGGATAAGAATTGAACCTCCAAGGAGCAAATGATGTTTATACTCTACTTCAAATCTTTTCATGAATATTATGACAAAAAAGAATCCAAAGATTCCTGCTATTGCAATAAATGCCTGTTTTGTACCGTATTCGGGGCTTAATCTGTACAGCATGACAAGTCCTGCCTGAAGCATATTGTAAACAATATCAAACATTAGGCAATTGCTGACTTTTACAAGCTTTACCAGCATAAGCCTTGATATAATATAAGTAACGGCAAGCCCGCCGCCAATATACAAAGCAATATAGTCCAGGGGCTCAGAGTAATATGATATCAAAGCAAAGTTCATTGTTATGAGAATCAAATTCAGTAATGGAGAAATATACCTGTATATGCTGATGTTTTTACAGTATGTCATCCAGCATGACAAAGCAAAACCGGCAGTCAACAATGTATAAACAAATCTGTAACTCCATGAAAGTACTTCGAACATAATATCACCAGCCTTTTGCACATATAGCGCTCGTTCTATTATACAACAATATCGGGCAAAATTCATCTTCGCATTTCACATATGCACCGATTTATGATAGAATATTCTCATCTAACTACGATGAAAGGGAGACAACTATGGGTTATAAATATGTACTATTCGATCTGGACGGTACTCTTATTAATACAAATAATCTTATTATAGATTCCTTCAAATATACATACAAAACATGCCTTGGTTTGGATGTTTGTGAAGAAGATATTCTGAAATGCTTCGGGGAACCCCTGAAAGTGACATTAAGGAGATACTCCGAGGAAAAGGCAGATGAATTGTTCAATACATATATTGAGTATAATGAGGTACGCCATAATGATACGGTGACTATTTTTGAAGGAATTCCGGAGCTTTTACCCGAGCTTGTGAAAAGAGGCAGTATCCTTGCTGTTGTTACTGCGAAAAGGAGAAAGGTAGCTTTGATGGGTCTTGAATTATTTGATATAAGAAAGTACTTTGATGTAATTGTAGCACTTGAAGATACGGAGCTGCATAAGCCAAATCCTGCTCCGGTTATAAAAGCACTTGAGATTTTGGGTGCGAATGCTTCTGAAACATTGATGGTAGGAGACAGTGTTTTTGATATTCACAGTGCCCATGGAGCTTCTGTTGCGGCTGCTCTTGTAAAATGGAGCGCAGCCCAGGACTTCCAGGATGAAGCTTCATCGGCAGATTATGTGGTTCACGACACAAAAGAGCTGTTGAAGATAATAACAGAGTAGGGTCACCATATATGGGACCCTACTATTCTTTACCGCATCTTTATGAATTTCTTTTCAATCCATGCAACTGACAGATACATCAGCGCTGCAGCCATGGCGAGGATTATAACACTGGTCATAACCAAATCCATTTTGAATACCTGCCCACCGTAAATGATAAGATAGCCCAATCCTGCCTTTGATACAAGGAACTCTCCTACAATTACTCCCACCAAAGATAGTCCTACATTGATTTTTAGAGTCGATATTATTTCCGGAATACTGGATGGAAACACAACTTTTTTAAGTATTTGAACCTTTGTAGCACCAAAGGTTTTCAGCAGCTTAATTTTATCTTCGTCACAGCTTTTGAAGGACTGATAAACATTAAGAATCGTGACAATTATTGATAATAGAAGAGCCATTACAATGATTGAGCCGGTAGTTCCGCCGACCCACACCAGTATGATTGGACCTAAAGCTGTTTTTGGCAGAGCATTAAGCACTACAAGGTATGGGTCGAGAACTCTTGCCGCAAAGTTTGACCACCAAAGCAAAACCGCAATAAATGTTCCTAAAATTGTGCCGGATAAAAACCCTATAATCGTTTCATATATGGTTACTCCCGTATGCAGGAATAAAGAGCCATCCTTAGAAAGATTAATAATGGTTTGTACAATTCTTGTGGGTTGGCTCATTATGAAGGGATCTATCCATTTTAAATTTGCGGCAGCTTCCCATAATAAAAATATAGCCGCAAGTATTATTATTCTGGAAATGATTACAGCATTTTTTGTAACCTTTTCTTTTCTGATGAATTCTTTATGCTCACTAGAGTGCTCTTCATACATGAACATCCAGCTCCTTCCATATCATATTGAAGTATATCCTGAATTCCGGAGCTTCTCTGCAGATTATGGGAGTCTTGTTCTCGCAGGTTGTCAGTTGAATATCATGCTCTGATTTTACCTCTCCCGGTCTCCTTGTAAGCACAATTATTCTGTCTGACATAGAAACTGCTTCTGCTATGTCATGAGTAACCAGGATTGCTGTCTTTTTCTCTTTTTTTATGATAAGCCAGATTTCTTCGGAAATAGCCAATCTTGTCTGATAGTCAAGCGACGAAAAGGGTTCGTCCAGAAGAAGTATTTCCGGATTGACTGCCAAGGTTCGTATAAGTGCTGCCCTCTGACGCATTCCGCCTGAAAGCTGCTTGGGATAATAATGCTTGAATTCACCGAGACCGTACTCTTCAAGCAGTTTTTCAGCGCCTCTCATTGTGTCCTTATTCAGTTTCTTTTGAATTTCAAGTCCTATGATGGTATTCCTTAGTATTGTGAGCCATTCAAACAGATGATCCCTTTGCGGCATATATCCTACATTTCTTGACAGTCCTTTTACAGGCTCATTATTAATTAAAATCTCACCAGTAGAAGATTTTATGAGCCCCGAAATAAGAGAAAGTAAAGTTGATTTGCCGCATCCGCTGGGGCCTACAATGCTGACGAACTCTCCTCTTCTAATATCCAGGGATAAATTTTTAATAGCCTGGGTTTCACCGTCAAGTGTATGGTAGTTCATGGTCACATTTTTTAGCTCTACTACTTTGTCCACTGCTACACCCCCAGAAAGTTCCTATACCTTCATTCTATTCATCAACGAGAGTATTAGTGAATAAAAAGAATAATGCATCGCAGATGCATTATTCGGGACGAGGCTCGAGGTACGAGATTCAGGGCTTTACTGTTTCAATTGCACGTTTTGCAAATCCCTGGGTTACAATTTGGTCATATTCTACTTTTTTATTCAATTCCCCTGCAGTTTGCATTACTTCCTGCAGCAAATCAAGAGATTCGGGAGTTGTTATAGGATCAGTACACCATGCATCAATTTCCTTATATCTTTTTACGACAGTAATCAGAATATCATCGTCAGCGTCAGGGAAGAAGGGCTTGATAGTTTCAGCTATCTCTTCTGCTGTATGGCTGTGGACCCAGAGCTGACCTTTATAGAACGCATTTGTGAATTTCTGTATCATTTCCGGGTTCTTATCAATAACGCTTTTCGATGTGAAATATGCGGTATAAGCAATCAAACCGCTTTCTTCCCCCAATGAAGAGACTATTTTACCTGCATTTTCCTTTTCAAGCATAGATGCGGTTGGCTCAAACAATGCAACATAGTCGCCGACCCCGCTGGTAAATGCTCCCGCAGTGGCTGTAAACTGCAGATTGGTGATTATCTCCACATCTTTACCCGGTATTATTCCGTGCTTCTTCAATACATACTCAAGAGTCATTTCCGGTACCCCTCCGGGTCTTCCGCCGATTATTACCTTTCCTTTGGTGTTTGCCCATTTAAATTCTGGCTCATCATTACGCGCGACCAGGAAAGAACCGTCTCTTTGGGTAAGCTGTGCAAATATTACTGCATAATCTTCCTTGCCCTGATCGTATACATAAATGCTGGC
>JAQVFD010000140.1 GCA_028697435.1 Clostridiaceae bacterium | reverse complement strand
ATCCCGATATTAACCCATATATCTTCGATAAATCCTTCCCGGGTGCCACGTATTCTTTTTTCCGTCTCAGGCTCTGATATCTGCCTTTCTTGTCCTCCGCCAATGGTAAGGATCAGAAAGCCCGCTATTCCATTTACAAGCAGGAGACCTTTACTAGCATAAATGTATTGAACAGCAGCTTCATAATCTATTTCATAACTTACGCTGCCTGTATAAAGGCATTTCTTTATAATGTGATTCTTCAGCCTTTCACCCTTTAATGTTGCATCTTCCAGACTATTACAGGTCATTAAGGGCTTTATCACGCAGTCGTTCAGAAGTTTCTTATCGATGTTTCCCATAAGATATACAAGCAATGCATCTATGTTCTCATTGCCACCGATAAAAAGCTCTCTCATTATCACATCCGCATTGCCGGAAAGGTCTTTTCGGAACCTTTCGGCAGTAGAATCAAAGTAGTCTGTCGAACCTACACTATTTCTGTCAGCTGATTCCTTAGTCCTGAATTTAATTGTGCTCATCGGTTTCACTGATTTCGGGGAAATTTTGATCTTCTTCATGAAAATACTCTCCCTTAGGATTGTGCGCTTGATTTTTTGTAGTAAAAGATATTGTTACCAAATAATTACGTATTTATTATCCCGCAACCCCGAAACCTCGTAACCACCCAAATAAAAAAGAAGCCTTTCGGCTTCCTATACTCCTTCTCTATACAAGACCTCAATCATCATTTTCAATCCCTGGAGTCCTATATTCAGTACCCTGCTGTCCTTTATCACCTCAGACAGCTTTTCCTCAACCATTCTAATCTTCTTTTCCCTGATGAACTCCATATTCTCCCTTGAAACAAAGCAGCCCTTTCCGACCACAGTCACAATAAAGCCTTCTTTTTCAAGTTCATCATAGGCTCTCTTGGTGGTAATCACACTTATGTGCAAATCAGCCGCCAGCTTCCTGATGGATGGTAAACTTTCCCCGGGCTTCAGCTGCTGATTGATAATCTGTTTTTTAATCTGGTTTGCAATCTGCACATATATGGGTTCATTTGTCAAATTACTGACTGTTATATCCACATATATACACCTCATCTCCTTGAAGTCTAACTGTGAGACAGATTCTGTCCCAACTGTAATCTTCAACTATACACTGGCACATGCTGAAAATCGTGTATTCCGTACATAGTGTTCATAGTGTTAATACCGTGCATACCATATATGTACAGTATAGACATTTTCGACCTTGGTGTCAATAAAATTGATGAAAGATGTAGAAAGGTGCGTCAGACATGAGATACGAGATACGAGACACCAGAATTAGGGTAATTCTCCGGGGTTTTAATGAGTATATAATATTTTAGGGGTTAAATTAATATAATGTATGTGTATATATACATAGAAATATGGTGAAAAGTGCAGGTTTTCAAAAATAGGGAGGAAGACAATTGATTCGCAATGGCAAAACCCTTATATATACAGGGCTGATCCTTGGAATTGCACTATATTTAAGACTTCGCTTTATAATATATGCCCCTTTCGAATTCAAAATCGACGCATGGAGCATGTATAACTATGCCTTAAACGTAATGGGCGGAGAATACTACGGACACAGCTTCGGAGATCATTGGTCAAGATATGCTTACTGGCCTCCCTTATACATCTTCCTTTCAGGCTTTGTTTACAGGTTTTTCGGCACAGCACAGAACTTTCTTGTAATGAGGGTAATACAAGCCTGCCTTTCCGCCGCTTCCTGCCTTATATGCAGCAGTATAGCCCGGGAAGCTCTGAAGGACTACAGCAGCCTAAATGAAGAGGCAGGGCTTGCCGCTGGCATCTTAATGGCCTTAAATCCACGGATGGTGGTCTACTCCAATCACCTATACGTTGAAACGGTATTCATCACCATATATTTATCCGCAGTATATTTCTGCCTTAGATATTTTAAAAGTGAAATGTCCCCCAAGCTTAGTCATACCAAGGGTTACGCCTCAATCCGGCATCTTATTCTGTTCTCAATTTTACTTGGTCTGGGCAATCTTACACGTCCTGTACTACTTCTGCTTCCTGCCGTTATGCTTGTTTCTGCGCTGTTTTTCATTACAGCCAAAAGGCTCAGCATTCTGCGGGGCATTAAGCTTCTCACCACGAATCTAACCATAACACTTCTGGTCATGTTTGCAGTGCTTTCTCCCTGGATTATTAGAAATTATGCCCTTACAGGCCGCTTAATACTGATAGATACCAATGGTCCTGTCAACTTCTGCATCGCTCATAATCCTAATTCCAACGGAACATGGGTAGACATAAAGAAGCCTGAACCCGATATGTATAAGTTGTATGAGACGGGCTACAAGGAAGGCTTGGTTTACATAAGAAACAATGTGTCTCGGGAAATAGAGCTTTTAAGTACTAAACAGCAGCTTTTTTTCTATCACGGGGATTATCATATCTCCGAAGCTAAAGTCTATTTGGATAAAACCTACAGACTCCCCCTTTACGAAAGCCTTATTAAAATGGGAATAGGCGGTCTTCCGCAGATGTCCTTTGAATTTTTATGGAAATCTGCGCTAATACTTCTGGTGCTTTTTATACTCAGACTCATATCTCACAGATCACTGTTCATACTTTTTTGCGAGCCTGCATGGATAATAGGAAACTTCCTGTACATGAACCTTATTATACTTATCTTCTATTATGCTCCGAGATACAGAGTGCCTGCAGAGCCCTTCCTCTGCATCCTCATTGGAATCTTTCTGGCCGGGGTATTACACATACAAGATGACTACGCTGACTAATACCCAAAGCATTATGTCAACTGCAAGGGGCTTGTCGGTGAGCACTATTTCTTCGGGGCTTTCACCCATTTTTTTATTGTAAATGATGTATTGATACCTGAAAATTCCGTACAGGACAAACAGGATTGTAATCATTGAGCGCCTGTTACTGCTTGCGTAAAAGGTATACATACTATATGAAATCAGCGTAGAAGTTGTTACAATGGAAAGCATGTTATCAATAAATTCCAGGGAATAGTGCTCCAAGATCCGTCTATGGTTATACGCATTCTCCTGAAATATCAAAAGCTCATTTCTCCTTTTGCTGAAGCCCAGAAACAGTGCCAGCAGGAAAGTGCACAGCAGCAGCCAGGGAGATATTGCCACCCTAATTACTACAGCTCCGGCGGAGACTCTCAATATGAAGCCCAGAGCAATTGACATCACATCAAGAATGACAATGTTCTTTACATATAATGTATATATCACATTGTTCAGCAGGTAGGCCATAACAATAAAACCAAAGCTGTAATTCAGCATGAATGATAACGCTGACGAGAAAGGAAGCATTATTAACATCAATATCTGTGCTTCCCTCCGGGTTAATACGCCTGCGGCTATAGGGCGCTTTCTTTTTATGGGATGCTTCCTGTCCTTTTCTATATCACGGATATCATTGAATATATATACTGTGGAGGATATCATACAGAAACACAGAAAGGCATAAAAAGAAGTGATTATATATAATGGGTTGTCTATATTCCTTGAAAACAGCAGTGCTGCGAATAAGAATAAATTCTTGATCCACTGCCTGGGTCTTAATATGAGTATAAAGCCCTTGACTTTGACCCAGCCTTCCAGCTTTTTCACCCCTTCCATGTTTTTCCCTCCTGTTTTATCTTATTCGGTAATACTTGCACATAATGTTTTATTTTTTCCTCTGGTGCCTTTTAAATACTCGCTGGAATTAAATACATAAAAAAAAGCGCCTTTTCGGCGCTAGTATATCACTCTTTCATCTATGTCTTTTAAGGTACTGCATCCTGCCATTATCATTGCATCTTTAAGCTCAGCACCTATTTTTCTTGTATATATCTCAACTCCTTCTGCACCGCCGCCGTATGCAGCAATTGCATAAGGTCTTCCGATAAGCACCGCATCCGCACCGAGGGCAATCACTTTTACAATGTCAATTCCTGTTCTTATTCCGCCGTCTATGAATATTTTGATCTTTCCGCCTACTGCTTTATAGATTTCCGGCAATACCTCCACAGTTGCCGGTGTATGATCAAATACCCTGCCACCATGGTTGGAAATCACTATTCCATATGCTCCCGCTTCAACAGCTTTGACTGCTCCCTCCACTGTCATAATTCCCTTTAATATAAAGGGCAGCTTAGTACTTGTCACTACTTCCTTTATTTCTTCAACAGATTTCGGACCCACGGGTTTGCCTAAAGCAGCCAAAAGAGACAGGCCGGCAGCATCAATATCCATGGCTACAGCAAAAGCTCCTGCTGCTTCTGCCATTTTAACCTTTCTCAGAATTTCATCATTCTTCCAAGGCTTTATTGTAGGTATACCCCATCCTCCAACTTCAGCTACTGCCTTTAAAGGCATTTCGTAAAATATATCCTTTACTCCATCACCGGTAAAGCCTGCAGCACCTGCATTCTTGCAGCCCGTTACAATTGCTTTACTATATTCATATTCATCTGAATCTTCTCCGTAATTCGTCTGCAAACCTCCAATGGGAGCTGCAAAAAACGGATAAGCAAAGCTTTTGCCAAAAAGCTCTACGGACATATCGACTTCCTTGAATTCATATATTGTATCCATATTAAGCTTTATCTCATTCAGCTTTTCATAGTTCCTGATAAATCCGTTTCCGCTGCCCTTGCCGCCTACGCCCGGTATTTCACCCCTGCAGGCTATTCCGTTGCATTCACGGCAGACTCTGCATTTTGATCCTATTTGAGATTTTGCTTTTTCCAATACATCATTATAATTCATAAGTGACCTCCCTATAATATTCTTTAGCTTTTGTTAGTCTTCTCTACCGAACACGAAATCTCCTTCAACTGTCTGTTCGCAAAACGCCAATTCTTCATCGTTGTCAGTATCATATACATATCCATATATGTAGCACTCTTTGAATTCTTTGGTTAAATCGTTGCACAGCTTTCTCATAAAGTTTTTTAAGGAACTATCCGAAAGTGAGCTCCACTCTGTATCAAACTTATCCTTTTGTATGTAAGCTTTGTATTCCATTATGCTTTCATTACCTTTAAGAGCAAAGGTAAAATGAATTCCTCTGAAATAATCGTCATATTCATTGTTGAATTCTTCCTCCATAATACTTATGGTGCTGTAGTTTTTATAGTGACCTTTTACAAGCTCGTCCTTCCAATTATAATGAAAAGGAAGCAGCTTACTTGACTCCGATATATCCTTGTAATAGCCTTTGATTTTTGCTGAAGCATATTCCTCCATTATCACTTCGGCAACTTCTTCTATAAGTTCATATCTCTCTTTTGCCGATAAACGGTTCCATGATGATTTTTCCTTTTCCAGGTCAATTTCAAATATAGTCCTTATCTCATCTTCGTTGCCTGAAAGTATTACTCTGTATGATACTCCCTCATATCCCCCAAATTCATTGTTGATTTTCTCCTGAAGTTCTTCAACACTCAGCCTTTTTGCGTTTACCATTTTGCTTTCCAGTTTTTTTATCTTAGCTTCAAGCTCTTGTATGCTTTTGTCCTTTAAGGCAAGCTCTGAATTCAGATACTCCGATTGCGGATCGGTTTTGTCCGTAATTATAACCTCATTTTTGCTTGCATCCCAGTATATATTTTTATCAAATAAGGTAGACACCACTCTTACGGAAAGATAGTTGCTCCCTTCTATCAATACCGGTTTTAATCCAAAAACCGCTTCTTTGCCGTTATATATAATCCTGGCATCAGACTCCGTTCCACGCACCACCCTTTTCATATCCTCAGCAAATGTAAACACTAAAAGACAGGATAATAATACGATAATCCACGTAACTGCCAACCTGATCTTTTTCATGTATAGTCCCTCCTTTTATTCCGTTAGCCTGCCTATTCCCTCGTATCCTGGCCTGCTTCTTATACTTTCAACCGCATATTCGATTATCTTCCCGTGATCAAAAGCAATACCTTTAGACTCTGATAATTCTCTTCTTACCCCTGCTGTGTCCCCGTCAACAACCTTTATAATTGCTTCCAGCGTATCATTAAGATCGGAAGAGCGTC
>JAQVFD010000139.1 GCA_028697435.1 Clostridiaceae bacterium | reverse complement strand
GGGCTTGCATTTAACATAGGAAATATCGGCGGAGCTGCTTTAGGCGTCAATGTATTATTCGGCGTTGATGTAAAGGCAGCTGCTGTAATTTCTGCAGTTATAGCAATAATAATATTCCTGTCAAAACAAATAGGTGCCGCAATGGACAAGTTCGCCAAGTACCTTGGCATCTTGATGATTGGCCTTGTATTGTTTATGGCAATCAAAACACAACCTCCTGTAGGTGAAGCTGTCATCAGGACCTTTGCACCGGAAACCTTCTCCTTTATGACATTGCTAACCTTGGTCGGCGGTACCGTAGGCGGTTACATTACATTTGCCGGCGGTCACAGGTTAATAGACGGAGGAATTACCGGGATAGAGAATATAAAGGATATAACAAGAGGTTCCGTTAATGGTATCGTAATTGCATCGGCAATGAGAATTCTTTTATTCTTAGCCATATTAGGCGTTGTATCAGCCGGATTCAAGCTGGATCCTGCAAATCCGCCAGCTTCCGCATTCAGACAAGGGGCAGGTATCATAGGCTATAAGTTCTTCGGCGTTGTTCTCTGGTCAGCCGCCATAACATCTGTTGTTGGCGCGGCTTACACTTCAGTATCATTCCTTAGATCCTTCTCAAAGAATATAAATGACCATTATAATTATTGGATTATAGCTTTTATTGTCTTATCAACCGGTATTTTTGTTACAATCGGTCAGCCTGTAAATCTCTTGATCGTAGCAGGCTCTCTTAATGGTCTTATCCTTCCGGTAACATTAGGCACCATGCTGCTGGCTTCCTGCAGAAAAGATATTATCGGCGAATACAAACATCCAAAGTGGCTATTGTGGGCAGGTACGATAGTTGTTGTCCTAACAACATATGCAGGATACAAATCATTACTTGGAATAGCCAAGTTGTTCCAATAGGATTATTCTATGAGAGGGTGCCTTCGGCACCTTCTCAAATTATAAATCAAGGATGTGTGGTGATAATATGTACGAGGCAGCACGTTATCTTATGTCCGGTGATAAAGGCCTGGTGGTTGAGTTTGGAAATGAAATTAGTGAGCCTGTAAATGAAAAAGTAAGAGGTATGTATTTGGCTATACAAAAAAATCAAATGCCGGGAATATATGAATTGATTCCTACCTACAGATCTCTATTGATACAGTATAACCCTTTAGAAATTGAAACGGACGGACTTATTGAAAAGCTGAGAATAATTGAAAAGGATATGGGAGCAATTGACCTTCCGAAGCCAAGGACAGTAGAAATACCAACTATATATGGCGGCGAATTCGGGGAGGACCTGAGCTTTGTGGCAGAACACAATGGGCTGAGTGAAGATGAAGTAATCAAAATACATACATCTATTGATTACCGTATATATATGCTTGGATTTACCCCCGGTTTTTCCTATTTAGGGGGTATGTCCGAAAAAATAGCGACTCCAAGGTTGAAAACTCCCAGAACAAAGATCCCCGGAGGTTCTGTAGGTATTGCAGGTAAGCAGACCGGCATATATCCTATGGAAAGCCCCGGGGGCTGGCAGCTTATAGGCAGAACTCCCGTCAAACTGTACGATCCAACCAGCGAGACCCCCATAATATTACAGGCAGGGGATTATATCAGATTTAAATCAATTAATAAAGACGAATATGATTATATCCATGACTTGGCAGAGAAAAAACAATACAAAATAAAAATTGTAACGGAATAGGTAGGCGAGATATATGAAAGATATGGTAATTATCAATCCCGGACTATATACTACTGTGCAAGACCGGGGAAGATGGGGATATCAGGAGTATGGGATGCCTGTTACAGGAGCTATGGATGACTACTCCCTCAGGTTAGCCAACATATTGGTAGGAAATGATGAGTATGACGCAGTTCTGGAGACTACCTTGAACGGACCTGAAATATCTTTCAATACTAATGTTGTTGCAGCAATTACAGGAGCGAACATGATGCCCAGAGTAAACGGCTTCACTGTACCAATGTGGAGATCTCTTAAGTTATCTAAAGGTGATGTGCTTTCCTTTGATATGGTAAGGGCAGGAACAAGAGGATATATCTCTTTTGCCGGAGGTCTGGATATTCCGACTGTAATGGGCAGCCGTTCAACTTATGTAAGAGGTGCTATAGGCGGTTATGAAGGCAGAAAGCTTAAGAGCAATGATGAAATAAATGTAAGAGACAAAGATTTCCCTATTGAGCAGTTGGCAGGCAGGGTCATACCTCAGCAATACATACCTCAATATGACGACAGTTGCATAATAAGGGTTGTTCCGGGTCCCCAGGACGACTGCTTTACAGAAGAAAGTATAGAAAAGTTTTTCAGCTCTGAGTATGAGATAACAAAGGAAGCTGACAGGATGGGCTACAGGCTGTCAGGACCACAGCTTATGCATAAGGACGGAGCGGATATAATTTCCGACGGCATTAATCTGGGTTCCGTTCAGGTTCCCGGTCATGGAATGCCCATAGTTATGATGTCCGACAGACAGACTACCGGAGGCTATACAAAAATAGCCACAGTGATTTCATCGGATATACCGGTAATGGCACAGCTGAGGCCCGGCAATAAGGTGAAATTTGTGAGGATTGATGTCCGCGAAGCCCATAAGGTTCTAAGAGAGTATGAAAATAAAATCAAAGAAATAAAAGAATATGTGAACAGTTATCAGTTAAATACTACAAGAATAAAACGCTATAATCTCAAAATTGAAGGTGAGAATTACGAGGTTATAGTAGAGGAGATTGTTTAAAGGAGTGAAAAAGGACTAACTCATAGAGTGAAGTCCTTTTTTGCACCTTTGGTATATGTTCTTTCTAATAGATTTACAATGAATTGACAATTTCGGTAATACCCTTCTCCCTTATTCGTTTTAGAGGGCTGATAACCGAAAAAACAGTAACTGTTGATACAAGTACTAATATAATTGCTATTTGAAACAGCGGGAATCTCCATTTAATATTAAAGCTTGAAAGGTAATTCATAATAAGTATCTTTTGCAGCAATGACCCTATTATAGCCCCTGCAGCAGACCCAATCACACTATATGTTGCAGCTTCGGTCAGGACCATACTGTTTAGCTGTCTGCCTGACATTCCGATTGCTCTCATTACCCCCAGGTATCTTGTTTTTGATACCACGCTGGTATTCATAGTATTAATGATGTTCAATATGCTTATAATTGCAATGACAGCAACAAAGCCGTATACAAAAACCGCCATGGTTAAAAATAACTGATTTATTTCGGAATTCTTCTGGCGTACATCCAGAAGATTAATACCGTCACCTGCCATACTCTTCAGAATCCCAACCGTTCTTTCATCTTTTCTATTCTTGAGTTGGATATCGATCACCTTGAAGCCGGTCTCTCCCATAGTATCAGAAAACACCTTCTCAGTTACAACAAATGCAGTTAAGGTCAGTTCCTGACTGTTAAAGGGCACCTGCCTCAGTATCCCCATTACTGTAAGCTCCTTTTTCCCTGTAGGAGTATCAATATATACTTTGTCTCCAAGCTTAAAGCCGACAGTCTCTGTTGTAATATTATTCCTTAAGTTCTGTGCAACGGCAATAACACCATTCTCCTCATTCATCCTGGCTGCTGAAAGTTCACCTTCCAGCAAATCTGGCTTTGCCCATCTGAATTGGTTCTCATCATAAGAAATCAGCCAGGATTTCTCCGGAGGCACGAAAAGGCCATTGCTTTCTGTCTTTATCTCCCCAAAGCTTTTTTTATACGTTTCCCTAAGCCTTGAAACATCAAAGGATGCATTAACATAAGCGAGTTTTCTCCCATAAATCCGTTTAACTCCATCCAATCCGGACAGCCTCTCAAAAATCTCTTCTCCCATACCCTTCTCAGAAACCAGGGAAATATCAGGAGTATTAGGCTTTGTGGTTTTCAGGGAAGTATGCATGAAATCAATAAATACATTAAACCCCAGAAACATGATTATACTTAGAGCAATGGAGCATGCCATAAGAAATAGTGTTTTCTTTTTCATGAAAGCACTATTCATTCCCATTGCAATTTCCAGGCGCATAAGCTTTGATAAAAAGCCTTTCTTAACAGTTTTTGAGATTTTCATCTCATTGCTTCCGGATACTGCATTTACAGGTGAAACCCCTGCAGCCTTTTTTGCGGGTACCAGGGAAGCCATAAAAACAGTAAGGAATCCAATGGCTATTCCCAGCAAAATTCCCGCAATGCTGATGCTGAACAACGGAATTTCACCGAAAATCGTATTGTTGTAAAACTTCAGTATTGCAGAACAGACAAGTGCCATCAGCATACCTAATGCAATACCCGGGGGTATTGCCCTTAAAGCTATGGCAAGCCCTTCTTTTCTTACAAGCCTTTTTATCTGCGCTTTTGATGCGCCTACACATCTTAATAATCCGAATTGTCTTACTCTCTCCATGACAGAAATATTAAAAGTATTGTATATCATGACTACACCGGCTATAAGAACCAAAGTGAACAATACAGCTCCGATGGTATACAGTCCGACTGCCGCTTTGTGCTCACTTTGTCCTATGACTGAAAGCAAATGGGTGTTCAAACCTATCCTATCGTCAGCAATGTCCAGTTCTCCTTTTATTTCAGCAACTGCCCTGTTAATCCTCACCTTGCTTTTGAACTCAACAAAAAACAGATTCTGCCTTACATCTGTAATCCCTTCTGTACCTGATGCAGACATCATTACTCCCGGTACACCTTCCGCCTTCATTTTGCCCAGATCATTATATATTCCGCTTACTATGAATTTCTTTTCTGTATTGTCCTCAAAGGCAATTCTAACTAAGTTCCCTGTCTCTGCCCCTTGAAACAAGCGTTCCGCTGCCCATTTCTCAAGCATTACTTCGTTTTTCTCCCTTGGGAAATTCCCTTGCAGGACTTCTATATTCATATTTCCCGCAAATACTTCATCCAGTGCCCCGAGCCTGCAGTCAGCTCCGTTTATTTGCCCAATCCCCAAGTCCTTCCATCTTCCGGCATTCCTAACATCAATACGGTTTCGTATAATAGACGCTTCTTCATCAGAGGCATCTTTAACCGCAAGATGATAGTTACCATAGGTATAAATCACCTGAAGCTTTTCAAACCTTAAGAAAACATCAACCATCGAAAACATTCCGGTTACAAGTGCAACGGACATTGCAACACTTATGACAGCTAACCTTGTCTTTTTGCTGTGAGCTTTAAGGTAGCTATGTACAAGCATCAGGTAGCTTTTCATCTTACGCCACCCCCGAGTTCGGCAACAATTCCATCCTCAACTCTGAATACCCGGTCACCATAAGCGGCATAATTCTCGTTATGAGTTATCATAAGGAGAGTCTGCCTGTATTTATCCACCGACAGCTTCATCAAATCAATAACATCCCTGCTGTTTCTGCTGTCCAGGTTTCCTGTCGGCTCATCAGCCAAAATGACAGCAGGCTTAGCCGCAAGAGCCCGCCCTATTGCCACACGCTGCTGCTGTCCCCCTGACAGCTGATTGGGCAAATGATGTCTCCTTTCTGTAAGTCCCAATGTATTAAGGAGTTCATCGATATATTCCTTATCAGGCTTTTTATAGTCCAGCAGCAAAGGCAAAACTATGTTCTCCTCAACATTCAATTCGGGTATCAGGTTGTATGCCTGGAAAACGAAGCCTATATTGCGCCTTCGGAAGACAGCCAGTTCTTCCTCTTTAATATCAAATATGTAACGTCCATTCAGAAAAACCTTGCCGGAGGTCGGATTATCCAATGCCCCTATAAGATTGAGAAGTGTACTTTTCCCCGAACCCGAGGGTCCGACTATAGAAATAAATTCCCCCTTTTCAATAGAAAAAGAAGCATTTTTCAGGGCTTCCACTCTGGTTTCTCCCTTTCCATATGTTTTTGACAGATTTTCCGCTCTTAATATTTCCATTTCCTGCACCTCTTTAATTGCTCATTTGTTCATAGAACAAATACAGAATAGCATACCAACCTTACTCAAATATTTACTGCAGCTTACAATTTTGTAAGGTGCACAACGAATTTTGTGCCCACTCCTGCTGTACTCTCTGCAGTTATGAATCCGTCC
>JAQVFD010000138.1 GCA_028697435.1 Clostridiaceae bacterium | reverse complement strand
ATAATGTAAAGATAGGATGCATGTAAATACTATATAGCCTCATAAGGCAAAAATTGAGACCCGGACAGGGTTCTTAATTTTTTTTGCATTTTTCTACAAACAATGCAAATAATTTTTTATTCCCTTGTCTAAATTATTATGCATACAATGTATAAATACAGTAAAGTCTATCAAATGAGTCTAAAGTAGTTTGAATAAGACGTGTAATATTTATTCATCGCAGGTTTGAATTAATATACAACCGTATGGGATAAAATGGGAAAGGTGTATACTCTTTGAATTTAAGCCACTTGTGCAGCAATTTCTAATTGGATATACTTATGTTGGAAATAACCCACTGAAAGGAGATACACAGATGTTTAATGACGAAAAAATGTCTTTCTTGAATGTGACATCTGAAATAGGCAATCTAAAAGCAGTACTGTTGCATAAACCGGGTAAAGAATTAGAAAGGCTTACTCCGGATTATCTCAGGGATCTTTTGTTTGATGACATCCCATGGCTGAGGAAGATGAGGGATGAGCATGATGAATTTGCAGATGTTTTAAGACAGAGAGGCGCAAAGGTATACTATATAGAGGATCTGCTTACAGAAATACTAAGTAATTTGGATATTAAAAGAAATCTGATAAATGATTTGCTGATTCACAGCAATATAGAAAACCATGAACTGCGTGAGTTGATATTTTCATACATATTCAACAAAACTCCATCGGAAGTAGCAGAGATTGCAATAGCAGGACTCCACAAAAAAGAAATACAGGAAGTGGATAGAGAATACAGTCTCTCAGATTATATAAACAAGGAATATCCCTTGTATATAAACCCAATACCGAATCTATACTTCATGAGAGACCCTTTGTCTATCATAGGAAACGGAATTTCTATAAATTCCATGCAAACAAATGCAAGAAGCAGAGAACCTATGTTAATAAAATATATTTACGATAATAATCCACTTTTTAGGAAGGAATACTCTCAAGTATGGTATAATTACACCATACCTCATAGTATAGAGGGGGGAGATATTCTTGTACTAGGCAAAGAAGTGGTAGCAGTAGGTTGCAGTGAAAGGACTTCTGCCGACGGCATCGAAATTCTTGCGAGGAATCTATTCGCCGGAAACAAGAACATTAAAGAGGTTTTGGCGGTTCAGATACCTTCCGTAAGGGCATTTATGCATCTGGATACGGTATTTACAATGATTGATAGGGATAAGTTCACGGTGTATCCCGGAATACTTGACAGGGTTTCTGTTTACAAACTCACTCCCGGCAGTAACAATAGCATAAAGGTCACACCGGAGGATAGTCTTGTAGGAGCCCTCAAGAAGAGCCTCAAGCTTTCTGCGGTTGATCTCATACAAAGCGGCGGTGGAGATGCGATAACTGCTGCCAGAGAACAGTGGAACGACAGTACAAATACACTGGCAATAGCTCCCGGCGTAGTAGTGACTTATTCAAGAAATGAGGCTTCCAATGAGGTTCTTAGAAAGCATGGAATAGAGGTTCTGGAAATAGACGGTTCAGAGTTGGTAAGAGGAAGAGGCGGCCCAAGATGTATGAGCATGCCGCTGGTCAGGGAAGATTTATAAAGAATATTTTTAAAGGAGAGATTTAATAATGGCAGTTAACCTTAAGGGAAAAAGCTTTCTTACACTAATGGACTTTTCACCACTGGAGATTAGGTACTTGCTGGACCTGTCCCACGACTTGAAAGCGAAAAAAAGAGCAGGCATATATAATTATCTGCTCAAGGGGAAGAATATAGTTCTTCTTTTCGAAAAAACTTCTACAAGAACAAGATGTGCTTTTGAAGTGGGAGCTCTTGAAGAAGGAGCCCATGTAACCTATCTTGACCAGTCCGGCTCACAGATGGGGAAGAAAGAGTCTCTTGAAGATACCGCAAAGGTATTGGGCAGATTCTTTGACGGAATAGAGTACAGAGGCTTTAAACAGTCGGCTGTGGAAGACCTTGCTAAATACTCCGGAGTACCCGTATGGAACGGTCTTACTGATGTAGACCATCCGACACAGATACTTGCGGACATGCTTACAATTGAAGAGCATACAGCAAAGCCTCTTAACAAGGTTAAGGTAGTATTCTGCGGAGATACCAGGAACAACATGGCATACGCATGGATGTACGGCTGCGCTAAAATGGGTATGCACTTTATGGCGTTAGGACCGAAGGAGCTTAGCCCTGATCAGGATATATTGAATAAGGTTAATGAAGTTGCTAAGGAAACAGGTGCAGTTATTGAGGTAGCTCATGACATCGACGCAGTAAAGGGCGCAGATGTTATATATACAGATGTATGGGCATCAATGGGTGAAGAGGATAAGATTCCGGAAAGAGTAAAGCTGCTGACTCCATATAAGGTTACTATGGAAATGCTTGAAAAGACAGGCAATCCGGATGTTTTATTCTTGCACTGCCTGCCGGCATTCCACGACTTTGAAACCAAGCTGGCGAAGGAAATGAAGGAAAAAGGATATGATATCAGGGAAGTGACTGATGAAGTATTCAGAAGCAGACACTCTGTAGTATTTGATGAAGCAGAAAACAGAATGCATACAATCAAAGCTATAATGGTAGCTACACTATAATTTTTTACAAAGGGGTAGGATGTATGTCAATAGCAAAAGTCGTTGTAGCATTAGGCGGTAATGCCCTGCAGGAGTCAGGAAAACCTGCAACCGCAGAAGAGCAGCTTTCAGTAGTAAACAAAACAGCTGAGTATCTTGCGGAGATGAGTGTAAAAGGATATGAAATGGCAGTGGTCCATGGCAATGGACCTCAAGTGGGGAGAATACTTTTAGCATCAGAGACAGCTGCAGAGGTTACACCTGTTATGCCGTTTGATGTATGCGGAGCAATGAGCCAGGGCTACATAGGATATCATATACAGCAAGGATTAAGGGAGGCATTAAGAAAGAGAGGCAGGAACATACCTGTAGTTACATTGGTAACCCAGGTAGTCGTAGATAAGGAGGACCCGGGCTTTAAGAACCCGACCAAACCAATCGGTGCCTTTTATTCAGAAGAAGAAGCTAAAAGACTTCAGGCAGAAAAGGGATATGTAATGAAGGAAGACGCGGGAAGAGGCTGGAGAAGGGTAGTAGCATCCCCGATCCCCAAGAAGATAGTTGAGCTTCCTGCAGTTAAAACCCTATGGGATACAACAATAGTAATTACAGCCGGGGGCGGAGGAATCCCTGTAATTGAGAAGGAAGACGGCAGTCTTTCCGGCGTAGCTGCAGTAATCGATAAGGATCTTGCCGCTGAAAGGCTTGCAGAGGATATCGATGCAGATATACTTGTGATACTTACCGAAGTTGAGAAGGTTTCAATTAACTACAGGAAGCCGGATCAAAAGGATCTATCTGTTTTGACTGCTGCAGAAGCGGAACAATACATCGCAGAGGGGCATTTCGCACCGGGCAGCATGCTTCCTAAAGTTCAGGCCGCCGTGAAGTTTGTAAAAGCTAATCCGGGAAGGAAAGCAATAATCACTTCTCTTTACAAAGCGGTAGAAGCTTTGGAGGGCAAAGCAGGAACAATAATAGTATCGTAAATGTAAAAACTGTGGAATATACAATCCACAGTTTTTTTATTCTATAGGAGTGTGGCCGGCGAAGCCTTACCCCAATCTCGTGTCTCGTATCTCGTGTCTCGCATCTGTGGATATAAAAATGTTGGAATAAATTAATTCTCGTCTCATATAAATTAATAGAAATACTATAGTAGGAGGCGGGGAATAATGCCACTTGAACTAATTAAGAGTCCACTTAAGGTTTCCAGAATAATAGGCGAGAATATTTTCAGCACAGTGGTCGAAGAAGATATAAATGTGCCGGATATAAATCCGGATTTATACAAGATACTTGCACCGGGTGCAACAGTGCAAATTAGGGATTGTGAAGTGTTAAACGACAAGGTTCTTGTAAATGGTCAGATACTATTAAGTATATTATATGCAGCGGATAATGAAGGAAAACCGCTTAGCAGTATGGATGTAGCCGCTAATTTTTCACAGGGCATTGAGATTCCGGGTGCACGGCCGAAGATGAGGGAAAGCATCAATACAGTGGTTCAGCATGTTGATTGTTATATGATTAACTCAAGAAAGCTCGGAATGAAGGTTATAATGGATTTGCACTGCAGGGTCGAGGACCTGTTTGACTTGGAACTGGCTACTGATGTGCGTGGTTTGTCAGATATACAGGTACTTCGGGAGGTGGGCAACTTCAAACAAGTAATAGGCTATAACAAAGACCGTTACGAGTTCAACGAAGAGTTCACCTTGGCTGCTGATGCACCTGCAATAGACAGGATATTAAAATCAGACTGCAAGGTAGTGATAAAGGACGAAAAGCCAATTGAAGGTAAGGTTGAGGTAAATGGGTTACTGGGAATAGACATACTATACAAGGCGGATACTGAAGAAAACCAATTGCAGTATCAGGAGTTTGAAGTGCCATTTACTCAATACATAGAGGTTCCCGCGGCAGAAAAAAACATGGAATGTGTAACAGAAAGCGCCCTTCATGAGTGCCATTTGGAGGTTAATGAAAATACCGATGGTGAAAAAAGAGTAATAAACGCATATATGGTGCTGGGAATGGGAGCCGGTATATTTGCTGACACTGAGCGGGAAATTGTGGTAGACGCTTATAGCCCAACTAACGTGGTAGATATAGAAAAAAACATGTTCTCACTTAGCGAACTTGTCGGTAAAAGCCGGTCAAATGTTGTAGTCAAAGAAACCATCAGCATTAAGCATGGTGATCCTGAAATAGAAAAGATATGTTATGTAGATGTGCTGCCCATAGTAAATGAAGTAAAGCTGCTGGATGACAGGGTACTGATAGAAGGCATGGTGGAATGTACTGCAGTTTACGAATCTTCATACAGTGCAGAGCCAATGTGCAGTATGACCGAACAGATTCCATTCAGGCATTTCGTAGAAATACCCGGTGTAAGGCTAGGCATGCCGTGCAATGTGAAATGCAGTGCGGACAGTGTGAACTTCAGCAAAATAAATAATGAAATAATGGAATTAAGGGTTGTACTTGGGGTTTATGCTGAGGCTATGAGGCATATTGAGAAGAAGCTGATTGAGAATATTGAGACAATGGAAGGCATCAGCATAGACTATAGCAGGATACCGGCAGTGACCATATACATGGTACAGAAAGGTGATACTTTGTGGAGCATAGCCAAGAGGTACAATACTACAGTAGATGCTCTGGCAAAGTTGAATAATATAGAAAATCCAAATGGAGTGACAAATGGAATGAAGATAATGATATTAAAGAATATCAGGATAAGTTAAAGAAATATAGTGTTTGGGCTGTTATAAAAATTATTTTATAACAGCCTTTGTTTTTCCCAGACCATATTAAAAGCAGACAAAATAGTATATAATGATAATGGGGAGATTTTTGTATACATAAGGCAATGGAGCGTGATTGTATTGACTACACAGACAGGAAGGGCAGCAGCCAAGATAAATCTTGCAATTGATGTACATAGGAAAAGACCTGACGGTTATCACGATGTATCGATGATAATGCAATCGGTAGCACTGTTTGATGTTATTACAGTAAAGGCATTGAAGGGTGACATAAAAGTAACTTCCAATGATAACAGGTTGCCTACTGATAAAGGAAATATAGTATATAAAGCTGCTGAATACCTTAAGATGAAATACAGCGTCAAAGAAGGAGCACTGATAAATATTGAAAAAACTATACCTATTGCTGCAGGACTTGCAGGGGGAAGTGCAGACGCGGCACTGACCCTTAAGCTTCTAAATAAAGTATGGAATCTGCGATTGTCAAAGAATGAAATACTGGACGCAGGGAAAAAATTAGGGTCAGATGTACCCTTTTGTATTCAGGGGGGAACTGCTCTGGCAGAAGGCTTGGGTGAGAAGCTGACATCACTTCCGGGAATCCCTGAAAGTCTTATAGTATTGGCTAAGCCTGATGTAAGCATATCTACCAAAGAGGTATATGAAGGTCTGAAGCTGGAAGAAATCAGAGAAAGACCGGATATTAGAAGTATGATGAAGTATATTGATGAAAAAAACCTTGAGGGCATAACAGCCTGCATGTGCAATGTACTGGAAACAGTGACAATAAAAAAATGTCCTCAAAT
>JAQVFD010000137.1 GCA_028697435.1 Clostridiaceae bacterium | reverse complement strand
GCAACAGTAATGTACTTTGATTCTAAAATGAATCAAAGTACATTATTTTTTATTATCATTTACAAAACAGAGGACATACTATATAATTAAAATAAGAAACGTCATTTCCCATAGAGAAACGATATATTGCGAGGAGGAGAAAAATGAAAGAAATAAGATTGCACGGAAGAGGAGGACAGGGCGTAGTTAAGTCGGCTCAGATTCTTGTGAAGACAGTTATTGATAAATCAGGATTTGCCCACTTCATACCTTTTTTCGGAGTTGAAAGAAAGGGATCTCCGGTATTCGGGTTTGTAAGGTTTGACAATAAAGACATAAGAACTAAATGTCAGGTATATAATCCTGACTGCGTTATGATTCTTGATGATACGCTTTTGAGTGCGGTTCCGGTTTTTGAAGGGCTCAAAGGTGAAGGAATTGTTATTATTAACACCACTAAACCATTAGAACAGCTAAAACTGCCGGCAGAGGCAAAAAAAGCAGCAATAGTGGATGCGACAGGAATAGCATTGGAACTGCTGGGCAGAGATATACCCAACACTGCAATGCTGGGCGCCTTTGCAAAAACTACAGGATGGGTCGATATGGCAGCTCTGGAAGCTAATATTACTGAAACCTTCGGTTCAAAGAATACCGAAGCCGCAAAAATAGCATTTAATAAGACACAGTTATTTGAATTGTAGGAGGGGTATTTGTGAGAGAAAGAAAATATATAACACCTGTGGGCGATGAAGGGCTATATGCACTTGATACATCCAGCTGGCGTAACGTCAGACCTGTAATCAACAAGGATAAATGTAATAATTGTGGAATTTGTTCTACTTATTGTCCTGTAAATTCTATTTATAAAGAAGGCAAACAGATTGAAATAAGCATGGAATATTGTAAAGGTTGTGGAGTTTGTGCAAATGAATGCCCTAAGAAGGCAATAGATATGATAAACGAAGGCGGTGAAAAATAATGGGCAAAATAAAGGCTGTAACCGGGAATACATCTGCAGCACTGGGAGCGGCACTATCCAAGGTGCAAGTTGTTGCAGCGTATCCTATAACACCTCAATCTTCAGTTGTGGAGTATCTGGCACAAATGATCGCAGACGGAGATCTGCCTGCCAGGATGGTACAGGTTGAATCAGAACATTCGGCAATGAGCGTAGTGCAGGGAGCAGTCGCAGCGGGAGCCCGTGCATTTACCGCAACTTCGGCCCAGGGACTTGCACTTATGTATGAACCATATTTCAGAATGTCTACTCTTCGTTTTCCGATGGTTATGGCTATAGCCGGTCGTGAAATGACTTCTCCGGAGGGAGTGTGGGGAGGACAGCAGGATACAATTTCCGTAAGGGATGCGGGATGGATCCAGTATTATGTGGAAAACAACCAGGAAATCATAGACACAATAATAGAGGGCTATAAGGTTACTGAAAATAACGATGTACTAATTCCGGTAAATGTGTGTTATGACGGATTCTTCCTGTCACATCTTTATGAACGAATAGAACTTCCTGAGCAGTCGGAGGTTGATGCATTTATTCCGAACTATAACCCTACTCATTATGCCTTTAATCCGGAAAGACCTATGGCGCTGGATCCGATGACCCCCGGGGATATACTCATGGAGTATAGGGAAAGCCATTTACAGGGTATGCAGAATGCGTTGGGAGTCATTGAGCAGGTGGATAAGGAATTTGAGAAGGCATTTGGACGAAGCTACGGCGGTTTGGTTGAAGAATACAGGTGCGAGGATGCTGATACTATACTGGTTACTATGGGTTCTATGACAGGGACGGCAAGGGAAGCAATAGACGCAAAGCGGGAGGAAGGCATCAAAGTAGGTCTTCTGAAAGTCAGAGTTATGCGTCCTTTTCCTGTAGAAAAGGTCAGAAATGTGCTTTCCGGAAGAAAAGCCTTTGCGGTTGTGGACAGAAATGTCTGCTTCGGCTGGAATACAGGTGCATTGTATATGGAGGTAAAAGCGGCATTGGGCAGTCTTGGAGAAAAAATAAGCTCAATACCCGTGATCGGAGGTCTTGGAGGGGCTGATATAACCCAAAAGCATTTCATGCAGTGTATTGATCTTTTGGAAGAGGTCAAGAAAACTCAGGTTGAGCACAAAACTGTATGGCTAAAGAAGGAGGGAATAGCATGAACTATATAGATAAATTACTGCAAAGTGAAGATCTGGTTTCACCGGGAATCTCGGCTTGTCAGGGCTGCGGCGCGGAATTAATACTGAGAACCGCATTGAAAATAATGGGAAAAGATACTGCTGTAGTTATCCCTCCGGGGTGTATGGCTGGTGCCGGTGTTGTGGGATGGAACTTTGACAATGGATTGAAAGTCCCTGTTCATATATCACTGCTGGATAATACTGCGGCTTTTATGACAGGGGTCAAAACAATGTATGAGTTTTCGGGCAAAGATACAAAGGTGGTAGGTATTGCGGGAGATGGCGCTACATCAGACTGCGGTTTTCAGTCATTGTCTGGGGCGGCTGAACGCGGCGAAAACCTTATATATATCTGTTACGATAATGAAGGGTATATGAATACGGGTTTCCAAAGAAGCGGTACTACATCAAAAGGATCATTAACAAGTACTACTCCGGTAGGAAAAGTAATTAAGGGAAAAGAGCAGAACAAAAAGGACTTGCCTATGATTATGGCAGATCATGATATAGCATATACAGCTACACTTTCACCGGCATATATGCAGGATTTTGTGAGAAAACTTGAGAAGGCTGCATCTTTTGATAGCGGCTTCAGATATCTTCACATTTACAGCCCATGTCCCACGGGATGGGGAACGGCTCCGGAATGCAGCATAGATATTGCAAGAAAAGCAGTACAGACTAACTTCTTCCCTCTTTTTGAGGTGGAAAACCATAAATATACACTTAATCTTGAAGTTAAAAATCCGCAGCCTGTATCTGAACTGATAAAACAGATGGGCAAATTCAGACATCTGACAGAGGAGGACATTCAAGAAATGCAGAAGATGGTGGACAGGAAATATAATAAACTGAAAGCCCTAGCTGCGATGTCTCAGGATAATTAACGGAATATGGGAGGGTAGTGAATGAACTCAAGGAATTTCAGACTGTTGGTCCTGAACCCCGGGTCAACATCTACAAAAATAGCTGTTTTTGATAATGATAAGGAACTTAAAAAAAGCACAGTAAAACATCCCCCCGAGGAGATACAGAACTTTAAAAGTATTTGGGATCAATATGATTACAGGAAGCGGAAAATTCTTGACTGGGTAAGGGAAAATAATTTTAAGCTGGATGAGATTGATGCAGTTGTAAGCAGGGGTGGTACGATTAATTCGGTTCCCAGCGGTATATATCTAATAAACTCAAAAATGCTGGAGGATATGAAAAGCGGCAAATACGGGAAACATGCCTGCAATGTAGGCTGCCAGATTAACTATGACTTGGGAAAAGAGCTAAATATACCTTCAATAACTGTTGATCCGCCGGTGACCAATGAATTGATGGAAATTGCAACTTATACGGGACTTCCTCAGATTAGGAGAAAAGCCTCCTTCCATGTTCTCAATCAGAAAGCAATTGCGAGGAAGCTTGCAGCCGATCTGAACAAGAAGTATGAGGATATGGATTGCATTATTGTTCACCTTGGAGGAGGAATTTCCGTCGGAACCCATAGTAAAGGAAGAATAATTGATGCAAACAATGCACTGGACGGAGACGGATCCTTCTCCCCGGAAAGAGCCGGGGATCTTCCCGTTGGAGATTTGATTAAGCTTTGCTTCTCCGGTCAGTATTCTGAAGAAGAAATGTTAAAGATGATCAGCGGAGGCGGGGGTCTTGTAGCGCATCTTGGAACAACTGACGGATTGGTTATTGAGGAGCGGATTAATAAGGGTGATGCTAAAGCAAAAGAAGTAATTGAAGCAATGGCATACAATGTATCCAAAGAAATCGGCGCTGCATCGACAGCGTTGTATGGGAAGGTTGAAGCTATAGCATTAACCGGGGGACTTGCTCATTGGGAAAGGTTGGTTGGTTTAATTAAAGAAAGAATTGAATTTCTTGCACCGGTATATGTCTATCCGGGAGAGGATGAGATGGGTTCTCTTGCACAAGGAGCCCTGCGTTATCTGAGGGGAGAAGAAGAGTGTAAGGAGTATTAAAGTGTATGAAAGCCTTCTGATTGTGAAATATTATCAGAAGGCTTTATTTTTTTCATATATGTGCTATAATGAAATGGCAAAAATCACCAACCGGGAGTGAAATACATGATAGAATTGATTAAAGTAAACAAATCATACAGCGGTATTGTTAAGGCGGTGGATGATCTGACCCTTACTATACCGGAAGGTCAGATTACAGGATTTCTGGGCCCTAATGGAGCAGGAAAGACAACAACTATAAAGATTATTGCAGGGGTGCTGAATGCTGACAGCGGAAGCATAACTATTAACGGGACAGACATCAGGGAGAATCCCCTTGAAGCAAAAATACAGTTCGGCTATGTACCGGACAATCCTGACATGTTTCTTCGTTTAAAGGGCATGGAGTACTTGAATTTCATGGCTGACATGTATAATGTAGAAAGCTCTTTAAGAAAGGATAGGATACAGGAGCTTTCAGAGAGCTTTGAAATGGAAGCTGCCCTTAATGACCAGATACAGAGCTATTCTCATGGAATGAGGCAGAAGATAGTAATTATGGGAGTGCTTATCCATGATCCTTCGGTATGGATATTGGATGAGCCAATGACTGGACTTGACCCTAAGTCCTCCTATACTCTGAAAGAGATGATGAAAGGTCATGCAGCCGCAGGCAAAACGGTGTTTTTTTCTACCCATGTTCTTGAAGTTGCCGAAAAGTTGTGTGACAAGGTGGCTATTATCAATAAAGGAAAACTTTTATTCTATGGTACTATGGACGAAATAAGAGAGCACTTTCGAAGCAACGGGTCTCTCGAAAAAATATTCTTGGAGTTGACAGAAAATGAGTAGATATTTGATACTTACCGTGATAATGTTGAAAAACTCAGATATGCTGAATTTAAGGTCCGGCAAATTCGGTAATAAGTCCATTAAGGGAGTTCTTATATCTCTGCTTATATTTGCCGCATTTTTGCCCATGATGTTAGGCATTGGCAATATAGTTATGACAGGATATGCCGCACTTTCGGAAATTCAACAGGAGGGCTTGATACTTGGAATGGGATTTTCCATATCCAGCTTGACCATATTCTTTTTTGGTATATTCTATGTTATGAGTATTTTTTATTTTTCAAAGGACATTGAAAGCTTGCTGCCGCTTCCATTAAAGCCTTCCGAAATATTGGCGGCGAAGTTTACTGTTGTGCTGCTTTATGAATATCTAACCGAGGCGGTATTCCTGGCACCCATACTCATAGGCTTTGGAATTGCAAGTAAGACAGGGTTATTATACTATCTGTACAGCACCCTTCTCTTTCTTGTACTGCCGGTACTGCCCCTTGTATATGCCTCTGTAATAAGTATGCTGATAATGGGTTTTACTAACCTGGCTAAGAATAAAGACAGATTCAGAATAGTGGGCGGCATAATAGCCATGTTTTTGGCTATAGGGCTAAACGTCGTAATAACACGGCTCACCGGCTCTTCAATGAATGCTTTGGAGCTTCAGAAGCTGCTGGAACAGGGTAACAATTCCTATGTTGGAATCATGTCGGGGATTTTTTTCAGCAACAGATTTGCAGTGATGGCACTGTTAAACAGTGAGACCTTGAAGGGCTTTGTGAACCTGACGCTGTTCATATTTATCTGTGCTCTTTTTGTAATGCTATTCTTAAGCTTTGGGGAAGGCATTTATTACAAAGGTGTGGTAGGTATGTCGGAGACTTCCGCCAAAAGGAGGAAACTATCAGTGGCAGAGCTCGGGAGGTACGGCATGCAAAAGTCTGCTTTAAAAGCATACACCATTAAGGAGTTGAAGCTGCTTTTCAGGACACCGGTATATTTTATGAACTGTGTGCTTATGAACTTTATTCTTCCCGTATTTATAATACTGCCATTTCTTGTGCAACCTGAAGAAATGAAAGAACTCCAAGGATTAACCGTGTTTCTAAAAGATGGAAGAGGAAGTGCCATAGCTTTGGCGGTGACCTTCGGTATAAGCGTCTTTGTAACATCAACAAATGGAATTGCTGCTTCTGCAATATCCAGAGAGGGCACTAACATATTTGTATGCAAATA
>JAQVFD010000136.1 GCA_028697435.1 Clostridiaceae bacterium | reverse complement strand
ATTTATGTATACTTTTTCTTGACTTTTAGAATACTATGATTATATAATGGATGCAATAATATTTATAAAGGTAATGATGAGGATAAGTAATCTGTGGAGGCTTGCATGAACATGCATTGAATGCATGTCATGGCCAGAGAGTCGGCGGAAGGTGAAAGCCGGCAGCTGAAACTTATGAAATACACCTCTGAACTGCGGGCTGAAAGCACGAGTGCCTGAACTTTTATGTTTCACACAAAAGTTTTGCACTTATATGACTAAATCCCTATATTTGCATCATTTCATTTACTGCAAATACCGGGCAATGTCACGAGTAGGTCTTGCCGGAAGCTTCCTCCGTTATAGAAGGGAAGGGAATATGTAAGTATTCTAAGAGAGGGTTTTGCAAGTTATATATCTGCAGAGCCAAATAGGGTGGTACCGCGAGCCATTCGTCCCTTTATGGATGAATGGCCTTATTATTTTTTGGAGGTGTTTATTATGACAATGGTACCGAAATACAATGTATACGATGTATTAAAAGAAAGAGGCTTTATTCAACAGGTTACCCATGAAGAAGAATTGAGAGAGCTTTTGGGAAAGGAGAGCATAACTTTTTATATAGGATTTGATCCTACTGCCGATAGTCTTCATGTGGGACACTTCCTGCAGATAATTACTATGGCTCATATGCAAAAAGCCGGACACAGGCCTATAGCTCTCCTTGGCGCCGGAACGGCAATGGTTGGAGATCCAAGCGGAAAAAGTGATATGAGAAAAATGCTTACCCTAGAGAGAATAGAGCACAATGCCGCAAGTTTTAAAAAGCAATTTGAAAAGTTTCTGGATTTTGGTGAAGGCAAGGCGATTATGGATAATAACATGGATTGGTTATTAAAGCTTAATTATGTTGATTTTCTGAGAGATATAGGAGTGCATTTTTTAGTAAACAGGATGCTTAGCGCTGAATGTTATAAGAGCAGACTTGATGCGGGGCTTACCTTTCTTGAATTCAACTACATGCTTATGCAGTCCTATGATTTTCTGGAGCTTTACAGAAAATACAACTGCAGACTGCAGCTAGGCGGGGATGACCAATGGTCAAACATTATAAGCGGTACGGATCTTATACGAAGAGCCGAAGGGGCCAGCGCCTATGGTATGACTTTTACACTTCTTACAACCAGTGAAGGTAAGAAAATGGGCAAGACTGAATCGGGGGCTATTTGGCTGGACGGAACTAAAACCAGTCCTTATGATTTCTATCAGTACTGGAGAAACGTCGATGATGCCGATGTTGAAAAATGCCTTGCGCTGCTGACCTTCCTTCCCATGGATGAAGTAAGAAGGTTGGGCAGTTTACCCGGTGAAAAAATAAATGAGGCAAAAAAGGTTCTTGCATTTGAACTCACAAAAATGGTTCACGGAGAAGAAGAGGCCATAAATGCAAGTAAGGCTGCAGAAGCACTGTTCGGAGGAGGCGGGGATTCAGAGTCCATACCTACAACAGAAATACCGAAAGAACAATTGGATAAAGGTATCAATATTATAGATCTTTTGGTTATTACAGGGCTTGCTCCTTCTAAAGGAGAGGCAAGAAGGCTTGTAAATCAAGGTGGAGTTTACATGGAGGATAAAAAGGTTGAAGGTATCGACGAGAGAGTTGGAACTGCTGACCTTAAGGACGGAAGTATTATCATAAAAAAAGGCAAGAAAACATATCACAGAATAAAAGTGGAATAATGCGTCTGCGACGCATTATTCGGGTACGAGGTACGAGGCTCGAGGTTTAGGTTAGGGCTACGAAGCTATTAAGGAATACCCTAGCTTTCCTCGCAACCCCGTGACCTCGAGACCTCGCAACCTGAAGAAAATTGCTGTGCAATTTTCTTCAATTATGATGAAGTTCTTTATCTAATACATAAAAACTGCCTTTTACTATAGAATCGATTTTTTTCTGCATGTTTTTGATTTGAATGTAGGTCTCCGGATATGCGGCTTTTAAGATATCTATCTCACCTTCACCTTTGGTTTCAAGAATATACTGCAGTCTTTTCCTATATTCATCCAAAGCCTTTACTTCATTAAGAATATCTCCGTATTTTTTAATATTTTCTTCGTATTCTCTGTTGTTTACATATTCGGCTCCTGAGATATTAAGTTCGAAAAATTCGATTTGTTTTTTTGCTTTTTCTACTTCTACAAGTGTAGTCTTATATTTTTTCAGTAGTTGTTCAATTTCATTCTGAATAGATTCCCTATCAAACCCTGAGACGGATATATATGTTTTTTTCTCTGATTTATTTCCTATTACACCGGCGACAACCTGAACCTCAGCATTTATAGAACCTCCTATAACCTTACCGTGTTTAGGATCTAAAATTACTTTTCTTGCTTCCAGATTACTGTCAAGAGCATAGAAACCAATATTGATATCTTCTCCTGCTACAATTTTGCACCCGTTGCTGTACTTAAGGAACACACTCTTTTTTGCATTTATTTCAGATACGTTTTTACCGAATATACCACCCTTTATATAAATACTGCCCTCTTTTGAGACGATTTTATTAATTACTCCCAAGCCCATATCGCTTTGTATGGATATATCATTTTTGGCTGTTACCGAGAAGCCATCCTTTACTGTACCTTTAACAGTAACATATCCATCAAAGGATATATTTCCTGTTTCGTAACCTACATCTCCCGGTATTATGAGATGATTGTCAATCCGTATCTTATCTCCCTCAAATTTAACAGCTCCGTCCATTTTAGCTCTGAGTACAGTTTTTCCTTCTTCTTCATTTTCTTCGATTGTTTTTTTATCATACTTAAGAGTAAAGTCAATACCTCTTATGCTTGGCAACACTTTTCCGGTGACAGTCATTCCGGGTTTGCCTGCCGTGGGATGTACTTTTTCCCCAAGCCAGTCTCCTTTTTTGACATTTTCGATTAAATTAAGCTCATAGTGATTCACAGTTCCATCATCTTTAACAAGGGGTTTCTTATCTGGGATCTCATAATACTTTATTACGGCATCTATACCATTTTCCGGTTTGGTACCTTTTGCAACCTTAATTTTTTTCTGCACGGTAATCGGCTTATTAAAAAGCTTGTCCAAACCTGAAACAACTCCTGCTTTGCTAAGGGCTTCAACTATTTCCGAAGAAACAACTATTTTCTTTTCAGCAAATTCCTTTGCTGTGATATTGAGTACTATTGATGCCTCCATCTCATCTGCAGAAATAAGCACTTCTACCCTTGGTTTAATACCACCTATACATACTCTGATTCCGGAGGCTTCATTCAATGCATCCTTCAGACCTGTGAAGTTATTGAGTCGGATAATGGGCATGTCTAAAAGAAGGCTATGGAATTCTTGCATCTGATAGCCGGTGCGGTGAACACTTATATACAGCTTTTCATCACTGCTGAAAAGGGAAAAGTACTCGTTATGAAATATTTTCATAATGCTACCTCGGCTTTCAGATTTTACCACAATTATATAACGCCATACAAGAATCTACAAGTTTTTTATGGCAAAATACAGTAAAGGCTACTCCTACAGATATAAAATAATAAAATTAAGATATTTTGCCAAAATAACACCAACTCACATATTTCATGTGATTGACTTATATGATTAATTAGCACATAATAATATGATTGAAATATAGCATATTGAAGGTGATATATATGGAATATAATATTGATCAATATATAAGAAGGCTTATAGAGCTTGACTCAACAGCTGTTATGCTTAAGGGCGAAAGAGATGCTGAACTGTCGGACTTGGAAATGCATATTAAAAATGAAATCAGAGACTTGGAAGCAGTTCTGGAAGAAGCCGCTATTACGGCAAAGGGGAAACATGATGAAATAATTGAGGCTGCACAAATACAGGTCAAAGCAATGGATGAAGCAGTTAGATTAAGAATAGATGAGCTCCAAGCTTATTTTTTGAACATAAAGGAAGATGCTGCAACGGATATCTGGAAGCAGCTCCTTGCAGTTGAGAGGTAAAACCAATGGATAGTATCACCAGATTTGCTGCAGTGAATACCAAGATAAAGACAATGGAAGGGGAATTCCTTAAGGATGAGGATTTCGCCTCTTTAATCAAATTGGAATCGGTAACGGAAGTGGCAAGATACCTTAAGGAAAGAACTGCTTATTCTGAAGTTTTTGCAGATGTAGAAATAGAAGATATCCACAGGGCTATGCTGGAAAATCTGATTAAACAGAAAATGGTAAGGAGTATAGATAAAATTATCTATTACTTTACAGGGGATTACAAGAGCTTTATCAAAAGCCTTTATGCCAAATATGAAATTGAAGAGTTGAAGGTCATAGCAAGATCTGTGTATAACGGGAAGGGTGCATATGATTTTAAGTACAGTGCCTTCATAGGGAAGTACAGTAAGGTTGATATAACAAAGATTTATGAAGCTAAATATATAAGAGACATCATATATGCTCTTCAAGGTTCTGAGTTCTATAAGTTTCTAATACCTTTAATTGATAGAAATTATTCCGAGAATCCTTTCAGATTTGAAATGGTAATGGATATGTCTTATTATTCTATATTGCAAAATAAGTGGAGCAAGCTTGACAAGCGGGATATAAAGGTGTTGGAGCAGGCTCAGGGGATTATTGCCGATTTGCTGAATATTCAGTGGATATATAGGGGTATTAAGTTCTACAGGCTTAGTCCGGAGGAACTTTTAAACTATACCATCAATATTAGCTGCAGGTTGGATTTCAATTTACTTAAGGAGCTATGTTATTCTAAGAATCTGGAGGAATTCAATAAAATTGTGAAATCCACAAAATACGGTTTTATGTTGAAGGATGATGGAACTACCGATATTTACATGGAAAGAAGGATGGATCGCTATATATATTTTGAGCTTAAAGATATGGTAAGGAATAATGATCTTACAATAATAAGCGCTTTTGCATTCATAATGTTTTTACAGTATGAGATAAAGGACATAATATCAATAACAGAAGCTATTAGATATAAAGTTCCGGTAGTTCAAGCCAATAAATATATTGTAAGGGCACTTTAAGGGGGAGGCGAATAACATTGGCTATAGAGAGAATGAAAATTGCATGCATAATTGGAAAGCGTACGGATCTGGATAAGGTTTCACGTCTGGTTGTGATAAACGGCAGAACTCATATACTGAATGCTCTTTCAGAGTTGAATTCCAATAATCTTAACCTTTCAGCATCACAGGAGCATATGCAGACTCTTCAGGAATTATCCCATGTTAGAGCTTATGTGGACAGAAAAGACCTTTCCGGGGACGAAAGAATAATAAGATTTTTTCAGGAATTATTCAATCTGAAATCTGAGATATCTGAGGATTATTTAAGTGTTGGTGATGATTATGAGAATACTATGGTGGAACTAAGGAAGGTTTATGATAACGTTAAACATATTTCTGAAGGCATGAGCAAAAGCGCATCAAATCTGGAAAAGCTGCAGAATTACCTGAATAACACGAAATATATAAGAAATATGGATTTAAGGCTGGAAGAAATAAAGAATATGAGTTTTATGAAATTCAGGCTTCTGATGCTTTCAAATGAGAATTTCATAAAGCTTAAGCTAAATTTTGAAAATCTGCCTTCTATTGTTTTCCCTGTAGCAGCTTTGGACGGAAATAAAGTAATAGTTGCGTTCACCCCGGAGAATCTGAGGGAAGAGGCTGAAAGAATCTTTATATCCCTGAATTATAAGGAGTTAGAACTGCCTCGGGAATTTGACGGAACCCCGGAAGATGTTATAAAACGGTTAAATGAAGGAATCAGAAATGATAAAAGACAGATAGAAGAATATAAGGAATCTGTAATAGAACTGAATGAGAGATACAGGGATATCGTATCCAGGGCATATACACTGCTGGAACTGGAGAAAAAGGCGGAAAAGGTAAAGCAGGAAACGGCTTTGGGTCACAGCATGTTTTTTATGTTTGGATTTATTCCCAACAGTGAAATTGAAGGTTTTCGAACAGAATTGCAGCAGTACTTCGAAGACAGCATCATATTTGTAGTTAACGATGTAGAATATAGAAGGAGTGGGAATGTACCCCCGACCAAAATGAAGAACAATTTCCTATTCAAACCCTTTGAATCACTGATAAGCATGTATGGGATTCCCAGCTATGGGGAGAAGGATCCTACACCATTTTTTGCATTATCTTATTTGCTTATGTTTGGAGCAATGTTTGGAGACTTAGGTCAAGGT